>NZ_JAKRNH010000029.1:0-23021 GCF_022346985.1 Micrococcus sp. ACRRV | reverse complement strand
GCCCCTGCAGGTCCCACTGATCCGCGCGCCACCCGGCCGGCCGCGCGGATCAGTGGGACCTGCAGGGGCAGCCGCCCGAGGGAGACCAGTTGCGCCGGCCAGGGCCGGCGTCGCCACCGCCAGGCCATCCACGCGTTGCCGGGCCACACGCCGAGGAAGAGCGCCTGCGCGGCGCGTCCGCCCGCGCGCCGGGTGTGCGGGACGGCCAGCAGACCCGCCACGGCCAGCTCGGCCACGCCGGAGCCGTGGGTCCACGCGCGGGCCGAGCCGGGCAGGAACGGCGGGATCAGCCCGTCGAAGGGTTCGGGGCGGACGAAGTGGAGCACGCCCATGGCGGCGAGGGCGGCGGACATCCGCCGGGCGGAGCCATCGGAGGCGCGGCGGCCGGCCGGGGCGGGATCGGGTGTCGGTTTCATCCTCTCAGTGTCCACCCCTGCCGCGGTGACCGCACTCAGACATGCGGCAGGAACACGACCGGGACGTGCACCACGACACCCCACGGGGGTGCCGCCGCCTCCCGACGAACTCCGATCCGGCGGCAGGCTGTCCGACGTACGCTACGACGTACCAGCTCCGGGCCACGAACATCCCACGCTGACGGCAGCGGGCCCCCTGCCACGGGCGCGATGACGGCCCCGTCACCTCCTCGAGGTGTCGGGGCCGTTCCGTGTCGCCAGGCGGGGGCGGGAACGTCAGGGACTCAGGGGCGGCCGCCGCCGGTGCCCAGCCCGCCTCCGCTCTGCGTCCCGGAGCCCTCGCCCTGCCAGACGAGCTGGGCTCCCGCGTGGCCAGCCTGGACCGCGACGACCACGTCCGCCACGCCGACCAGCAGGACCAGGACCGCCAGCACCAGGTGGAGGGCGGGGATCCGCTCGCCGATGCGGCGCAGCGCGGCGGGGGAGCGGTGCCAGGACAGAGCGGTCCAGACGAGGAGGAGCAGGAACAGGAGCATCGCCAGGTTGCGGGTCTTCTCACCGAGCTGCGCATGCTGCCACAGCAGGGCGGAGGCCTCGCCGTCGGACGCGGCGAGCTGTTCACCGGTGGCCGCGGTCAGCACGGAGCCGACCGCCGCTGCGAGGGAGAAGGCGAGCGTCAGCGGGGCGGACCACTGGAACCAGCGGCGGGAGAGCACGGCCGGCAGGGCCATGAGCACGGTCAGCGGGATGAGGATGACGGGCAGGTGCACCATCAGCGGGTGCAGGGGGAGGCTGTTCACGGCCTGGACGCTACGAGGGGATTCGGGTGGCCGGCCAGGGAGGACCTGGGAGGGAAATAGGATTTATCCGGTGCCGAAATTCACTCAGGCAAGGGTGTCCTGAGTTCATTTTCCGCTGACGTCCGGCTGCGCTCGTCGGCGACGGGCAGACGAAGGCCCCGCCGCCCGTGACGGGCGACGGGGCCGTCGTCGTGCCGCGTGCGCTCCCGAGACACCGTCCGGGAACGCGCGGCGGGGATCAGTCGTCCTCGACCGGTGCCAGCTGCACGTCGGAGACGGTCAGCGGCGCGGCCTCGCCGGCCTCGCCCTGCGTGAGGGACAGGTCCGCGATGTTGCCGGCCGCCTTGAGGTCCGCCAGGCCGCCGCGCAGCTTCTCGAGCCACTCGGCCGGCCCGGTCACCACGGCGGAGCGCACCTCGGTCCGCTGCTTCACCTTGGCCTCGGACTTCGCCTTGCGGACGCCGCCCAGGACCTGCGCCACGGTGGGCAGGACCTCGGCGTCGCCGGCAGAGGCGGCGAAGGACAGGGACGCCACCTCGTCCGCGGCGCCCGGCCACGCGGCGGTGTGCACGGAGCCGGCGCGCCACCAGCTCCACACCTCCTCGGTGGCGAACGGCTGGAACGGGGCCAGCAGACGCAGCAGGGCGTCCAGGGTGGTGGCCAGCGTGGTCACCACAGAGGCCTGCTCGGCCTCGCCGTGGCCGCCGTAGGCACGGTCCTTCACGAGCTCCACGTAGTCGTCCGTGAAGGCCCAGAAGAACTGCTCGGTCACGTTGAGGGCACGCGCGTAGTCGTAGGCCTCGAACGCGCGGGTAGCCTGCTCCACGGTGACCGCGAGGCGCGCCAGCAGGGAGGCGTCCAGCGGGTTGGTGACGGCCGCGGCGTCGTCGGCCGTGCGGATGACGGCGTCCTGGGTGGCGCCCAGGTTCAGAACGAACTTGGCGGCGTTGAGCAGCTTGATGGCCAGGCGGCGGCCGATCTTCATCTGCGCCACCTCGTAGGCGGTGTCCGCGCCGAGGCGGGCCGAGGCGGCCCAGTAGCGGACGGCGTCCGAGCCGAACTGGTCCAGGATGTCGGTCGGGACCACCACGTTGCCCTTGGACTTGGACATCTTCTTGCGGTCCGGGTCGAGGATCCAGCCGGAGAGCGCGGTGTCCGTCCACGGCACGGAGCCGTGGAGGGCGTGGGCACGCACCACGGTGGAGAACAGCCAGGTGCGGATGATGTCGTGGCCCTGCGGGCGCAGATCGAACGGGAAGACGTTGTTGAAGAACGCCTCGTCGCGGGACCAGCGGCCCACGATCTGCGGGGTCAGTGAGGAGGTGGCCCAGGTGTCCAGGACGTCCGGGTCGCCGGTGAAGCCGCCGGGGACGTCGCGCTGGTCCTCGGAATACCCCGGAGCGGCCTCGGCGGCCGGGTCCACGGGCAGGGCGTCGTTCGCGGGGACGATGGGGGAGTCGTAGACCGGCTCACCCTCCGCGTCCAGCGGGTACCAGACCGGGATCGGCACTCCGAAGAAGCGCTGGCGGGAGACGAGCCAGTCTCCGTTGAGGCCCTCGACCCAGTTCTCGTAGCGGTGGCGCATGTGCTCCGGGTGCCAGGAGAGCTCGCGGCCGCGCTCGATGAGCTCGGCGCGGCGGTCGGCGTCGCGGCCGCCGTTGCGGATGTACCACTGGCGGGAGGTGACGACCTCGAGCGGCTTGTCGCCCTTCTCGTAGAAGTTCACGGCGTGCATGATCTTCTTCGGCTCTCCGTCCAGCAGGCCGGCCGCGGTGAGGGCGTCCACCACACCCTGCTTGGCGGAGAACACGGTCTTGCCGGCCACGGTGTCCGCATAGGCCTGTCGGCCGGCGTCCGAGGTGATCCACTCCGGGACGTCCTGGGCGAACCGGCCGTCACGGCCGATCAGGGTGCGGGTCGGCAGCTGCAGCTCGCGCCACCAGGTGACGTCGTTGAGGTCGCCGAAGGTGCAGACCATGGCGATGCCGGAGCCCTTGTCCGGCTTGGCCAGCGGGTGCGGGAAGACCTCGACCTCCACGCCGTACAGCGGGGAGGTGACGGTCGTGCCGAACAGGTGCTGGTAGCGCTCGTCGTCCGGGTGGGCGACCAGGCCGGAGCAGGAGGCCAGCAGCTCGGGGCGGGTGGTCTCGATGAAGACCTGCTCGCCGTCCGCAGCGGTGAAGGCGTAGCGGTGGTAGGCGCCGGGGACCTCGCGGTCCTCGAGCTCGGCCTGGGCCACGGCGGTGCGGAAGGTCACGTCCCACATGGTGGGGGCCTCGGCCAGATAGGCGTCGCCCGAGGCGATGCCGGCCAGGAAGGCGCGCTGGGAGACGGCACGGGAGACGTCGTCGATGGTCCGGTAGGTCATGTCCCAGTCGACGGACAGGCCGAGACGGGTGAAGAGGTCCTCGAAGACCTTCTCGTCCTCGACGGCGAGCTCCTCGCAGAGCTCGATGAAGTTCTTGCGGGAGATCACGTCCCAGTCGCGCTGGTTCTTCGCCGGCTTCTCCGGCGGTCGGTAGCCCTCCACGTACGGCTTGGCGGGGTCGCAGCGGACGCCGTAGTAGTTCTGCACGCGGCGCTCGGTGGGCAGGCCGTTGTCGTCCCAGCCCATCGGGTAGAACACGTTCTTGCCGTTCATGCGCTGGTAGCGGGCGAGCACGTCGGTCTGCGTGTAGGAGAAGACGTGGCCCACGTGCAGCGAGCCGGAGGCGGTCGGCGGGGGAGTGTCGATCGAGTAGACCTGCTCGCGGGTGGTCTGCGTGTCGAACGCATAGGTGCGCTCGTCGGCCCAGCGGGCGGTCAGCTTCTCCTCGAGGCCTTCGAGGGCCGGCTTGTCCGGCACGGCCACGGCGCCGGCGGCGGGGGTGGACGGGGTCGATGCGTCGATGGGCGTGTCTGTGCCCTGCGTGTTCTCAGCCATGCCCGCCATCCTCCCATGACCGGGGCGGCGGGCCGGGCCTGCGACGACGCCCGGGACGTCCCGCCCTTCCAGTCGGTCGACCTGGCGGAGGTGATCCGGGCGGTGCTCCGAACGGCGCGGCTCGGCTACGGTCGGAGGCGTGAGCCACACCCATGAACCTGCGAAGAACCCCGCCCGCGCCGCCGTCGTGACGGGGGCCACGAGCGGCATCGGCCGCGCCACGGCCCTCGAGCTCGCCCGCCGCGGTTGGCTCGTGTACGCCGTCGGCCGCCGGGCCGAGCGCCTCGAGACCCTCGCTGCCGACGCCCGGGCCGAGGGTGTGAGCGGCGACGTCGTCCCCGCTGCCCTGGACGTCACGGACGAGGCCGCCGTCGCCGCGCTGGCCTCGCGCGTCGATGCCGACGGCGGCGCCGACACCCTCGTCAACATCGCCGGCGGCGCGCTCGGCACGGACGCCGTGGGCGTGGGCAATCGCGCCGATTGGGAGTGGATGTACCGCGTCAACGTGCTCGGCACCCTGACGATGTGCCAGGCGTTCCTGCCCATGCTCCGCACCCACGGCGAGGGCACCGTGCTCAACCTGACCTCGACCGCCGCCGTCACCGCCTACGAGGGCGGCGCCGGCTACAACGCCGCGAAGATGGGCCAGCACGGGCTCACCGGCGCGCTGCGCCTGGAGGAGGCCGAGCACAACGTGCGGGTGATCGAGGTGCTCCCGGGCATGGTCCACACCGAGGAGTTCTCCCGCAACCGCCTGGGCGGCGACCAGTCCGCCGCAGACGCCGTGTACGCGGGCGTGGAGAAGCCGCTCACCGCCGAGGACGTCGCCGAGGTGTGCGTCCACGCCGTCGAGCTGCCCCACCACGTGAACCTGGATCAGATCGTGATGCGGCCGGTCGCCCAGGCCGCCCAGCACAAGGTGATCCGCCGGTGATCGGCGGGCCGTGGAACGTGTGGCCCGACGCGGTGGGCTCGGCATGAGCGCGCCCGCGCTGCACGTGATCGCCTGCGCCCACGGCACGCACGACGCGGCCGGCCGCGACGTGATCGACGGCCTCCGTGCCGACCTGGCGGCCCTCCTGGACGCCGAGGGGCCGGGCGCCCAGGTCCACGAGGCCTACGTGGACGTGCAGAGCCCCTCCCTCGACGAGGTCGTGGCGGCCCTGCCCCCGGGGGAGCCGGCCGTGATCGTGCCGCTGCTGCTGTCCCTGGGCCACCACGTCCACCACGACATCCACCACGCCGCGGCCGCCCGACCCGACACGATCGCCGCCGCACCGCTGGCCGGGGCCGGGGACGACGTCGAGCCGCGCCTGGTGACCGTTCTGGCCGAACGGGTGGCCCAGGCGGTGCCGGCCGGTGAGGCCGCGACATCGGACGTCATCCTGGCGGCGGCCGGCACCCGCGCCGCGGACGGACAGGCCCAGGTGCACGCCCTGGCCGCGGCCCTGGCCCGGGCCACGGGACTGCCCGTGACCGCGGCGTTCGGGGCGGCGGCGACCCCCCGGGTGCCCGACGCCGTCGCCCGGGTGCGCGCCACCGGCCGTCGCGCCGTGGTGGCCGCCCACCTGTTGGCCCCCGGGTACTTCCACGACCGACTCGGCGAGAGCGGCGCGGACGCGGTCACCGACCCCCTGCTGCCGCATCCGCTGGTGGCGCGGATCGCCCTGGACCGGCTGCGGTCCGCCCTCGCCGAGGCCCCGAGGGGAGCCGCCGGAGGCCGCTGAGCCGTCCGTCACACGACCGGGGCCGGGCCGGGTCCCCGCCGCGGCCCGGCCCCGGGAACGTGACGAACCGCGTCGACGATCTTGGGGCCGGCATGCCCGGTTTCTAGCGTGGCGGCCATGACCCAGGTGAACGAGACGTCGAGGCCGGCGCGCACCCCGCGCCGTCCCTCCGCCAAGCCGCACGGCCAGTGGAAGGTGGACGGGACCGCCCCCCTGAACCACAACGAGGAGTTCAAGCAGCAGGACGACGGCCTGAACGTCCGCGAGCGCATCGAGCAGGTCTACGCCCGGGAGGGCTTCGACTCGATCCCCTCGGACGACCTGCACGGCCGCTTCCGCTGGTGGGGCCTGTACACCCAGCGGAAGCAGGGGATCGACGGCGGCAAGACCGCCACCCTCGAGCCCCACGAGCTCGAGGACCGCTACTTCATGCTGCGCGTGCGCATCGACGGCGGCGACCTCACCACCGAGCAGCTGCGCGTGATCGGCGGGATCTCCACCGACTTCGGCCGTGACACCGCGGACATCACCGACCGGCAGAACGTCCAGCTGCACTGGATCCGAGTCGAGGACGTCCCCGAGATCTGGCGGCGCCTGGAGTCCGTGGGCCTGTCCACCACCGAGGCCTGCGGCGACGTGCCGCGCGTGATCCTCGGCTCACCGGTGGCCGGGATCGCCGCGGACGAGATCATCGACCCCACGCCCGTGATCCGGGAGATCGCGGACCGCTGGATCGGCGACCTCGAGGTCTCCAACCTGCCCCGCAAGTTCAAGACCGCCATCACCGGACACCCCTCCCAGGACGTGGTCCACGAGATCAACGACGTTTCCCTGATCGGTGTGGTCCACCCCGAGCTGGGCCCCGGCTACGACCTGTGGGTCGGCGGCGGCCTGTCCACGAAGGCCCGCCTGGCCGACCGGATCGGCGCCTTCGTCTCGGCCGAGCGCGCCCCCGAGGTGTGGCACGCCGTCGTGAGCATCTTCCGTGACTACGGCTACCGGCGCCTGCGCAACAAGGCCCGCATGAAGTACCTGCTCGAGGACTGGGGGCCGGAGAGGTTCCGCACCGTGCTGGAGGAGGAGTACCTCGGCTACGCCCTGCCCGACGGGCCCGCCCCGGCCCCGCCCACTCGTCCCGGCGACCACGTGGGGGTCCACGAGCAGAAGGACGGCCGCTTCTACATCGGCGCCGCCCCCGTCGTCGGACGCTCCAGCGGCACGACCCTCACCGCCCTCGCGGATCTGCTCGAGGCCCACGGCTCCACGCGGCTGCGCACCACCCCGCACCAGAAGATCGTGGTGCTGGACGTGGAGCGGGACCGGGTGGACGCCGTCGTGGCCGGCTTGAAGGAGCTGGGGCTGGACCCGGAGCCGTCCGTGTTCCGCCGCTCCACCATCGCCTGCACGGGCCTGGAGTTCTGCAAGCTCGCCATCGTGGACACGAAGGACACCGCCACCGCGGCGATCGCCCAGCTCGAGGAGCGCCTGGCCGACCTCGCCGATCGCCTCCCCGAGCGGCTGAGCCTGCATGTGAACGGCTGCCCCAACTCCTGCGCCCGCATCCAGACCGCGGACATCGGCCTGAAGGGGCAGCTGCTCCCGGACGACGACGGCGGCCAGACGCCCGGCTTCCAGGTGCACCTGGGCGGCGGGCTGGCCTCCGTGGACCGCGCCGAGGCCGGCCTCGGACGCAGCGTCCGCGGCCTGAAGGTCCGCGCGGACGGGCTGGTCGACTACGTCGAGCGCCTCGTCCGCCGGTACGACGAGCAGCGCGAGCCGGGCGAGACCTTCGCCCGGTGGGCGCACCGAGTCGACGAGGAGGCCCTCCGATGAGCACCGTTCCCCCCACCCGTCCGACCGAGGACCTCGAGCGCCTGCAGGCGCTCGCGGAGTCCGGCGCCGCCGAGCTCGGCTGGGACGCACCCGCCGAGGCGGTGGTCGACTGGGCCGCCCGCCATGTGGACCTCCGCCGGGCCGCCGTGGCCTGCTCCATGGCCGACGCCGTCCTGCCGCACCTGGTGGCGCAGCGGATGCCCGGCGTGGACGTCCTCTTCCTGGAGACCGGCTACCACTTCACCGAGACCCTCGCGACGCGCGACGAGGTGGCCCGCCGCCTCGACGTCACCGTGGTGGACGTGCTGCCGGAGCTGACCGTGGCCGAGCAGGACGAGCGCCACGGCAAGGACCTGTTCGCCCGCGACCCGGGGCTGTGCTGCGCGATGCGCAAGGTCGAGCCCCTCAACCGGGCGCTGGCCGGATACGACCTGTGGTTCACCGGCGTCCGCCGGGACGAGGCTCCGACGCGCACGAACACCCCGCTGGTGGGCTGGGACGAGGCCCACGGCATGGTCAAGGTCAACCCCGTCGCCCCATGGAGCTTCGACGACCTGGTCGGCTACGCCACGGACCACGACGTGCCCGTGAACCTGCTCCTGCAGAACGGCTACCCCTCGATCGGCTGCCGCCCCTGCACCCGCCCCGTCGCCCCCGGGGAGGACCCGCGAGCCGGGCGCTGGGCCGGGACCGCGAAGACCGAGTGCGGCATCCACGTCTGAGCGCCGCTCCCGAGACAGACCAAGGAGACACGATGACCCTCACCCATGCCCCCGACCCGGGGACCGTGAGCCCCGCCGGGCCCGACGTCCAGGACGCCCTGGAGGCCGAGGCGATCCACATCATCCGCGAGGTGGTGGCCGAGTTCGAGCGCCCCGCCATGCTCTTCTCGGGCGGCAAGGACTCCGTGGTGATGCTCCACCTGGCCGCGAAGGCCTTCTGGCCGGGGAGGATCCCCTTCCCGGTGGTCCACGTGGACACCGGCCACAACTTCCCCGAGGTCCTCGAGTTCCGCGACCGCACGGTGGAGCGGCTCGGCCTGCGGCTCGTGGTGGGCTCCGTGCAGGAGTACATCGACCGCGGCGAGCTGCGTGAGCGCGCCGACGGCACCCGCAACACCCTGCAGACCACCCCCCTGCTGGACACGATCCGGACCAACCGGTTCGACGCCGTCTTCGGGGGAGGCCGCCGTGACGAGGACAAGGCGCGGGCCAAGGAGCGGATCATCAGCCTGCGGGACGCGTTCGGGCAGTGGGACCCGCGCAACCAGCGCCCCGAGCTGTGGAACCTCTACAACGGCCGTCACACCCCCGGCCAGCACGTCCGCGCGTTCCCCATCAGCAACTGGACCGAGCTGGACGTGTGGCGGTACATCGCCCGCGAGGGCATCGAGCTGCCCTCCATCTACTACGCGCACGAGCGGGAGGTCTTCCGCCGCGACGGCATGTGGCGCGCCGTGGGGGAGCACTCCCGGCCGGCCGAGGGCGAGGAGGTCACCACGCGGACGGTGCGCTACCGCACGGTGGGCGACATGTCCTGCACCGGCGCCGTCCTCTCGGAGGCCGCGACCGTCGAGGACGTCGTGCTCGAGGTCGCCGCCTCCACCCTGACCGAACGCGGGGCCACCCGCGCCGACGACCGCATCTCCGAGGCGGCCATGGAAGATCGCAAGAAGGACGGGTACTTCTGATGAGCACCGCACTGCTGGACCGGCACGCCCCCGCCGGGACCCTGTTCCGCCTGGCCACGGCCGGCTCGGTCGACGACGGCAAGTCCACCCTCGTGGGCCGCCTCCTGCACGACTCCAAGGCCGTCCTGGCCGACCAGCTCGAGGCCGTGGCCCGCACCTCCGCCGAGCGCGGCTTCGGCGGCGCCGAGGGCGGGCTGGACCTGGCGCTGCTGACCGACGGCCTGCGCGCCGAGCGGGAGCAGGGGATCACGATCGACGTCGCGTACCGGTACTTCGCCACGGACCGGCGCACCTTCGTGCTGGCCGACTGCCCGGGGCACGTGCAGTACACCCGGAACACCGTCACGGGCGCCTCGACGGCCGACGCCGTCGTGCTGCTCGTGGACGCCCGCAAGGGCGTGGTGGAGCAGACCCGGCGCCACCTCAGCGTGGTGGCCCTGCTGCGGGTGCCGCAGGTGATCGTCGCCGTCAACAAGATCGATCTCGTGGACTACTCGGAGGAGGTCTTCACCGCGATCGCCGAGGACGTCCGGCGCGTGGCCCGGGAGCTCGGCCTCTCCGACGCGGTGAGCGTCCCGGTGTCCGCCCTCCAGGGCGACAACGTGGTCACCCGTTCCGAGCGGACGGACTGGTACACCGGCCCCACGCTCATGGAGCTGCTCGAGTCCCTGCCCGGGGCGGACGCCGAGGACGACGCCGCGGCCTCCTTCCGCTTCCCGGTGCAGCTCGTGGTGCGCCCCCAGGGCGCCCTGGCCCCCGGCCTCGACCCCGAGGTGTTCCGCGACTACCGCGGCTACGCCGGGCAGGTCGTGGCGGGCACCGTCCGGCCCGGGGACGCCGTCGCCGTCCTCACCCCGGGGCAGCCGGCGCGCACCACCACCGTGGTGGGCGTGGACGCCGCCGGGGAGTCCCTCGAGGAGGCCTCCTCCCCGCAGTCGGTGGTCCTGCGCCTGGCCGACGAGGTGGACGTGGCCCGCGGGGACACGATCGCCGCCGCGGACACCGCCCCGCGCCCCACCGCGGAGGTGGCCGCCGCGCTGTGCTGGCTCTCCGCCGCGCCGCTGCGCGTCGGGCAGCAGGTCCTCGTCAAGCACGGCACCGCCGTCGTCCGGGCGCTCGTCCAGGAGGTGGCCGGCCGGCTCGACCTGGACACCCTGCGGCTCGACCCGGCCGAGACCCTCGGGCTCAACGACATCGGACAGGTGCGCCTGCACCTGGCCGCGCCGCTGCCCGTGGAGCCCTACGCCGTGCATCGGCGCACCGGGGCGTTCCTCGTGATCGACCCCCAGGACGGGGCCACGCTCGCCGCCGGCATGGTGCGCGGCGGCGACGAGGCCTGATCCGGATGACGACGGCGCGAGGGGAGCGGTCATGACCGTGGTGATGGAGGACGTGGGCAAGAGCTTCGGCGGGCCCACGCCCGTGCTGGAGGACGTCTCCGTGCGGATCGAGCCGGGCGAGTTCGTCTGCCTGCTCGGCGCCTCCGGATGCGGCAAGTCCACCCTGCTGAACCTCATCGCCCGGCTCGAGGCGCCCACCGCGGGCGTCGTCAAGACCCCCCGGGAGGGGGCCGCGTTCATGTTCCAGGACGCCGCCCTCTTCCCGTGGCTCACCGCCCGCGGCAACATCGAGCTCGCCCTCCGGTTCGCCGGCGTGCCCGCAGCGGGGCGTCGGGAGCGTGCCGGGGAGCTGCTGCGCCTCGTCCATCTGGGCGACGCCGCCGACCTGCGACCCCACCAGCTCTCCGGCGGCATGCGCCAGCGCGTCGCCCTGGCCCGGGCCCTCGCCCAGGACCGCCCCCTGCTGCTCATGGACGAGCCGTTCGCCGCGCTGGACGCGATCACCCGCGACCTGCTGCACGTCGAGCTCGAGCGCGTGTGGCGGCAGACCGGTCGGACAGTCGTGTTCGTCACCCACAACGTGGCCGAGGCCGTCCGCCTCGGCCAGCGGGTGCTGCTGCTGTCCTCACGGCCGGGTCGCGTCGTCGCCGAATGGGACGTGCCCGCAGCCGCCCACCACGACGCGCCCGCCGCGGCCGCCCTCACGGCCGCCATCACCGCCCGACTCGGTCAGGAGATCCGTCGCCATGCGCACTGACACCCCCACCCTCGACGCCCCCGGCCGCGCGCCGGGGGCCGCCGCCGACGACGAGCTGCGCGAGCTCGACAGCGGCCTCGACGCGCTCCAGGCCGTCGACTCGACCCGACGGACGGGTCTGGCCGGGTGGGACTGGAGCCGGGTCCTGCTCCCGGTGGCCGCCGTCGTCCTGCTCGTGGCGATCTGGCAGGTCGCCGCGTGGCTGGCCGCTGCGCGCGGCGAGCCGATCACCGGTCCCGGCGACGTCCTCAGGGCCTTCGGGACGCTGTGGGCCCAGGGCCTCGTCCAGCAGGCAGTGGCGACGTCGGTGGGCCGCGCCGTCGTGGGCTTCGCCCTCGCCGTGGTCGTCGGCGTCGGGCTGGGCCTGCTGCTCGGACAGGTCAGCGTCCTGCGACGGGCGTTCGGCCCGCTGCTCACGGCCCTGATGGTGCTGCCCAACGTGGCCTGGGTGCCGCTCGCGGTGCTGTGGTTCGGCCTCAGCGACGCCACCGCGTACTTCGTGATGCTCACCGGCGCCGTCCCCGCCGTGGTCGCCGGCCTCACCACCGGCACGGACCAGGTGCCGCCGCAGCTGCGTCGCGCGGCCCGCGTGCTGGGCGCCTCGCGCCTCGAGACCGCCCTGCTGGTGGTCCTCCCGGCCGCCCTGCCCGCCTTCGTCTCCGGCCTGCGCCAGGGCTGGGCCTTCGCGTGGCGAGGCCTCATGGCCGCCGAGATCATCGCCGTCGGCGGGCCCATGGGCGTCGGACTCGGGACCTTGCTCCACCAGGGACGGGCCGAGTCCGACCTCGCCGTCGTCCTCTGCGCCGTCCTGGCCATCCTGGCCGTCGGCGTCCTCGTCGAACTGACCGCATTCGGCCCCGTCGAGCGGCGCATGCTGCGCCGCCAGGGGCTGCTGGAAGGGAGCACGCGATGACCGCGTCCGATCTGTACCCCACCTCCCTGCGTCTGCTCGGCCGTCCCGTCCTGATCGTGGGCGGCGGGCGCGTGGCCGGCCGCCGCGTGGGCGCCCTCCTCGACGCCGGCGCGCTCGTCACCGTGGTGGCCCCGGAGCCGGGGGAGGAGGTGGAGCGGCTGGCGGCGGCCGGCCTGCTCACCCTGCACCGCCGCCCCTACCGCCCGTCCGACCTCGACGGGGTCTGGTTCGCCCAGACCGCCACCGGCGACCGGGCCGTGGACGGGGCCGTGGCCTCCGACGCCGAGGCCCGCCGCGTCTGGTGTGTCGACGCCTCCGACGCCGAGTCCTCCGCCGCCTGGACGCCCGCCGTCGCCCGGGCCGGGGACGTGACCGTGGCCGTCAACGCCGGGGGAGACCCTCGCCGCGCCCGCGCCCTGAAGGACGCGATCACCCTCGCCCTGTCCACGGGGCGGCTGCCGCTGCGCCGGCGGCGCGCGTCCTCCGAGCCCGGTCGCGTGGCCCTCGTCGGCGGCGGCCCCGGCGACTCCGGGCTCATCACCGTGCGCGGCCGACAGCTGCTCGCGGAGGCCGACGTGGTGGTCGCCGACCGGCTGGGCCCGCGCGCCCTCCTGGCCGAGCTGGACCCGGCGGTGCCCGTGATCGAGGTCGGCAAGGCCCCCGGGAACCACCTGGCCACGCAGGACGAGATCAACGCCGTCCTGGTCCGGGAGGCCCGGGCCGGCCGCCTCGTCGTCCGGCTCAAGGGCGGCGACCCGTACGTGCTCGGCCGCGGCGGCGAGGAGGCTGCGCACTGCCGCGCCCATGGCGTCGACGTCGAGGTGGTCCCCGGTGTCACGAGCGCCGTCTCGGTGCCCGCCGCCGCGGGGATCCCGGTCACCCATCGCGGTGTCGCCACCGGCTTCACGCTGGTGACCGGCCACGAAGAGCTGGCCGAAGTGCCCACCCGGGCCGACCACACGCTCGTCCTGCTGATGGGCGTGCGCCGGCTCGCGGACACCGCGCGCCGACTGACGGAGCGCGGCCTCGACGGCGCGACGCCCGTGGCGATCATCGAGCGTGGCTGGATGCCGGACCAGCGGGTCACCGTGGGCACGGTGGAGACCATCGCCGCGCAGGCGGCCGCCGTCGGTGTGGAGAACCCCGCCGTGATCGTCGTGGGCGACGTCGTGCGCCTGAGCCCCTACGCCACCGGCGCGCCTGCGGCCGGTGTCCCTGCCCCGATCTCGACCCTGAACCCGACCTCCGAAGGAGCACGAGCATGACCCCGACCCCCTCGTCCTCGAGGCCCGACCGCCCGTTGCGCATCGCCATCATCGGTGCCGGGCCCGCCGGGGTGTACACGGCGGACATCCTGACCAAGGAGGAGCGGGACTTCCGGGTCAGCATCGACCTGTTCGACCGGTACCCGGCCCCGTTCGGCCTGATCCGTTACGGGGTGGCCCCGGACCATCCGCGTATCAAGGGCATCGTGAACGCGCTGCACAAGGTCATGGACCGCGGGGACATCCGTTTCCTGGGGAATGTGGACTACGGCACGGATCTGAGCCTGGCGGATCTGCGTCGGCACTATGACGCGATCGTGTTCTCCACCGGGGCGGTGCGGGACGCGGCCCTGGACGTGCCGGGGGTGGAATTGGCCGGCTCGTTCGGTGGCGCGGACTTCGCCGCCTGGTATGACGGGCACCCGGATGTGCCGCGGCACTGGCCGTTGGAGGCCACCCAGGTGGCGGTGATCGGCAACGGGAACGTGGCCCTGGATGTGGCCCGGATCCTGTCCAAGCATGCCGAGGACCTGCTGCCCACCGAGATCCCGGACAACGTGTACCGGGACCTGGCCGCCTCCCCGGTCACAGACGTGCACGTGTTCGGTCGGCGCGGGCCGGCGCAGGTGAAGTTCACCCCGTTGGAGCTGCGGGAGCTGGCGCATTCCCGGGATGTGGACATCGTGCTGTACGAGGAGGACTTCGACTTCGATGAGGCCTCGGAGCAGGCCATCGAGGAGAACAACCAGGTCCGCACCATGGTGGGGACGCTGACGAACTGGCTCATGGAGCAGGAGGACCGTCAGCAGAGCGCCTCGCGTCGGCTGCACCTGCATTTCCTGCAGGCCCCGGAGCAGTTCCTGGACGAGGACGGGGACGGCCGGGTGGATGGTCTGCGGATGCGCCGGATGGAGTTGGACGGTTCCGGTGGGGTCCGTCCGACGGGGGAGACCGTGGACTATCCGGTGCAGGCGGTGTACCGGGCGGTGGGGTACTTCGGGTCTCCGGTGGAGGGGGTGGAGTTCGATGAGGTGCGCGGGGTGATCCCGAACGCGGAGGGCCGGGTGCTCGACGCGGACGGTGCCCCGGTGCCGGGGCTGTATGCCTCGGGGTGGATCAAGCGGGGTCCGGTGGGGTTGATCGGGCACACCAAGGGTGACTCCTTGGAGACGATCACGCATCTGATCGAGGACGAGCCGGGGCTGTGGCGGGCTCAGGAGCCGTCGGAAGAGTCCGTGATCGAGCTGCTGGAGTCCCGTGAGGTCCCGTACACCACGTGGGCTGGTTGGCATGCTCTGGATGACCATGAGAAGTCCTTGGGCGCGCAGGCGACGGAGGCCGGGCCGGTGGCGCGGGAGCGGGTGAAGGTCGTGGACCGGGAGGAGATGACCCGCATCTCCCGGAAGAGCATCCTCCTCGGCGCCGGAGGCTGAGCCCTCCCGTCGGGTGGATGCGAGGCCGGGCGCGGTCGACCCCTCGCCCGCGCCGCGGCCCGCTCCCTACCGTGGTGCCCATGACCACCTTCGCCGCAGCCGAACGCGCCCGCCTCGCTGACCTCCTGCTCGAGAAGGGCCCCCACGCCCCGACCCTCTGCGAGGGCTGGAGCACCCGGGACCTCGCCGCCCACCTGTGGCTTCGTGAGAACCGCCCGGACGCCATGGCCTCCATGTTCGTCAAGCCGCTCGCCGGCCACCTGGACCGCCTGACCGCCCACACCAAGCGCCGCGAGTACGTCGACGTCGTCGGCGAGTGGTCCCAGGGCCCCGCCTCGCTGAATCCGATGCGCGTGGCGGACAGGCACGTCAACGCCGCCGAGCACTTCATCCACCTCGAAGACGTCCGCCGCGGCGAGGCCGTGGCCGGCGGCGTGACGCCCGCGCCCCGCGACTTCACGCCCTCCGAGGAGGACGCCCTCTACCGCTCGCTGCGCCGCATGGCCCCGCTGCTGCTGCGCAAGTCCGCCGCTCCGGTCGTCCTCCAGGCTCCCGGCCGCGCCCCCGTCACGGTGGCCCGCGAGGCCGTTGCCCTGAAGGCCCCCGTGACCGTCAGCGGCCCCGTCGGCGAGCTCCTGTTCTGGGCCTCGGGCCGCGACGCCGTCCACGTGGACCTCGACGGCGACCACGCCGCCGTCGTCCGCGGCGGGATCTGACCCGGGGCCCGCGGTCGGCTCGACCGGCCAGCACCGTCACGCGGCGGCGCCCCCTTCGGCGCCGCCGCGTGCGTCGTCTAGACTGGCGCCCACAGGCGTCGACCCGGCCATCACCGGCGAGCCTCCGGAAGAACAGGCCCTCCCGCGGACCCCAGTAGACCCGGACGGGCAGGCCCGTCACAGCCGTCACGAAGAGGTCGGGCCGCGCGCCCGGCAAGCGAGGTGGTACCGCGCCCGCCCGGCTCCCCGGAGCCGCGACGAGCGTCCTCGCACGGACCGCACCCCCGACCCGTGAAGGACCGCCGTGTACCCCCTCGCCTCCACCGACCCCGCCGGCGCCACGCCCGCCTCCCCGCTGCTGCCGGAGATCGAGCAGCGCATCCTGCGCTACTGGGACGAGGACGGCACCTTCCAGGCCTCCATCGACGCCCGTCCCGCGGTGAACGAGGACGGTTCGCAGAACGAGTTCGTCTTCTACGACGGCCCGCCCTTCGCCAACGGCCTGCCGCACTACGGCCACCTGCTCACCGGGTACGTCAAGGACCTCGTGGCCCGCTACCAGACGCAGCAGGGCCGCCGCGTGGAGCGCCGCTTCGGCTGGGACACCCACGGCCTCCCCGCCGAGCTCGAAGCCATGAAGCAGCTGGGCATGACGGACAAGTCCGAGATCGAGGCCATGGGCATCGACCGGTTCAACGACGCCTGCCGCTCCTCCGTGCTGAAGTACACCGAGGAGTGGAAGCGCTACGTCACCCGCCAGGCCCGCTGGGTGGACTTCGACAACGACTACAAGACCCTCACCCCGGACTTCATGGAGTCCGTGATCTGGGCGTTCTCCGAGCTCCACCGCAAGGGCCTGACCTACCGCGGCTTCCGCGTGCTGCCCTACTGCTGGCACGACGAGACTCCGCTGTCCAACCATGAGCTGCGCATGGACGACGACGTCTACAAGATGCGCCAGGACCCCTCCGTCACGGTGTCCTTCCCGATCCTTGGCCTGCCCGACGACGCCGCCCTGGTCCCGGCCGGCGGTGCGGACGCCGCGCTCGCGGACGAGCTCGCCGGCGTGCACGTCCTGGCCTGGACCACCACGCCGTGGACGCTGCCCACCAACGCGGCCCTCGCCGTCGGCCCGGAGATCGAGTACGCCGTGGTGCCGGCCGGCCCGGAGGGCGCCACGGTGGCCGCCGCCGAGCGCTTCCTGCTGGCCGTGGACCTGGTGGGCGCGCACGCCAAGGAGCTCGGCTACGCCGACGCCGACGCGGCCCGCGCCGCCGTCGAGCGCACCGTGCTGGGAGCCCGACTGGGCGGCCTACGCTACGAACCCCTGTTCACGGACGTGTTCGAGGCGCACGCGGGGGAGACGTTCCCGGTCGGCGCCCGCACGCTCACCCTGGACGGGGTGCACCGCATCCTCGTGGACGACTACGTGTCCACCGACGACGGCACCGGCGTGGTCCACCAGGCCCCGGCCTACGGCGAGGACGACCAGCGCGTCTGCGAGGCCAACGGCATCCCGGTGCTGCTCTCCGTGGACGAGGGCGCCCGCTTCCTGCCGCTGTTCGCCCGCGAGGGCCAGGGGCGCGGCGACCTGAAGGACATCGCCGGCGTCCAGGTCTTCGAGGCCAACCGCACCATCATCCGCGCCCTGCGCGCCCTCGGCCGGATCGCCCGCGAGGCCTCCTACGAGCACTCCTACCCGCACTGCTGGCGCTGCCGCACGCCCCTGATCTACCGGGCCATCACCTCCTGGTACGTGTCCGTGACGAAGGTCAAGGACCGCATGCTGGAGCTGAACGAGGACATCACCTGGATCCCGGGCAACGTCAAGCACGGCCAGTTCGGCACGTGGGTGGCCAACGCCCGCGACTGGTCGATCTCCCGCAACCGCTACTGGGGCTCCCCGATCCCCGTGTGGGAGTCCGACCACCCGGACTACCCGCTCCAGGAGGTCTACGGGTCCCTGGCCGAGCTGGAGGAGGCGTTCGGCCGCCTGCCCCGCAACGCCGACGGCGAGGTGGACCTGCACCGCCCGTGGATCGACGACCTCACCCGCCCGCACCCGGACCCGGAGGCCGCGGCGGCCGGCGCCACCATGCGCCGCGTCGAGGACGTCCTGGACGTCTGGTTCGACTCCGGCTCCATGCCCTATGCCCAGGTGCACTACCCGTTCGAGCGCGCCGACTGGTTCCCCACGCACAACCCGGCGGACTTCATCGTGGAGTACATCGGGCAGACGCGCGGCTGGTTCTACACCATGCACATCCTGGCGACCGCCCTGTTCGACCGGCCGGCGTTCTCCCACGTGATCTCCCACGGCATCGTGCTGGGCTCGGACGGGCAGAAGATGTCCAAGTCCCTGCGGAACTACCCGGACGTCACCGAGGTCCTCGACCGCGACGGCTCCGACGCCATGCGCTGGTTCCTCATGGCCTCCCCGATCCTGCGCGGCGGCAACCTGATCGTCACGGAGGAGGGCATCCGCGAGGCCACCCGCCAGGTCATCCTGCCGCTGTGGAACGCGTGGCACTTCTTCACGCTGTACGCCAACACCGCGCACGACGGCGGCGCGCGCCCGGAGGGGTACCGCGCGTCCGAGCGGCACACCGCGGAGGACCCGCTGGACCAGTACGTGCTCGCCGCCTGCGGCACCATGCTCCGTCAGGTCAAGGCCGCCCTGGACGCCTACGAGGTCTCCGACGCCGCCGACGCGCTGCGGGCCTTCATGGACACCCTGACCAACTGGTACATCCGCCGCTCCCGCGAGCGCTTCTTCGCCGAGGACACCGTCGCCTTCGACGTCCTCTACACCGTCCTGGAGGCCTTCACCCGTGCCGCGGCCCCGCTGCTGCCGCTGGTGGCCGAGGAGATCTGGCGCGGCCTCACCGGCGGGCGCTCCGTGCACCTGACCGACTACCCCGACGCGGACCTGTTCCCGCACGGCCCGGAGGCCGACGCCCTGGTGGCCCGCATGGACCTGGTGCGGTCCATCACCTCGGCGGGCTCGGCCCTGCGCAAGGGGGCCAAGCGCCGCGTGCGCCTGCCGCTGGCGGCGATGTCCGTCGTCGTGCCGGACGCGGCCGCGCTGGAGGGCACGTTCACGCGGATCGTGGCGGACGAGCTCAACCTCAAGGAGGTGCGCCTCACCGAGCTCTCCGAGGAGGCCATCTCCCGGTACGGCATCGGCACCGAGCTGAAGCTCAACTTCCGCGAGCTGGGCAAGCACTTCGGCAAGCAGGTCCCGCTGATCAAGAAGGCGGTCGACGCCGGCGCCTACGCCGAGGGGGAGCAGGGCCTGGACGTGACCCTCGCCGACGGCGCCGTGGTGACGCTGGCGCCCGAGCTCTACGACCTGCGCACCGTCTCGACCGGTGCCCCGGAGGGCACCGCCGTGGGCGTGCTCCCCGGCGGAGGGTTCCTGGTCCTGGAGACCGCGGTCTCCGCAGAGCTGGCCGCCGAGGGCGTCGCGCGCGACGTCATCCGCGCGGTGCAGGCCGCCCGCAAGGACGCCGGCCTGGACGTCGCGGACCGGGTGCGCACCCGCATCGAGGGCCCGGCGCCCGTGGTCGCCGCGCTCGAGTCCCATCGCGATCTGGTGGCGCAGGAGACCCTCACCGTCGAGCTGGACCTCGTGGACTCCGGCGCCGCGGACCCGCGCCGGGACCCCGCCGACGACGCCATGAAGACCGTGGCCGTCGCCGTCGCGAAGGCCCAGGCATGAGCGCCCCCGCCGAGGGCCGCGTGCCCGGCACGGTCGAGGAGGTCTACGCGGACCTGCTCGCCCGCGCCCCCGAGCACCGCATGGAGCCGCGCCTGGACCCCGTGCGCCGGGTGCTCGCCCTGCTGGGTGACCCCCAGCACGCCGCGCCGGTGATCCACCTGACCGGCACCAACGGCAAGACGTCGACGGCCCGGATGATCGAGGCGGTGCTGCGGGCCTACGGCCTGCGCACCGGCCGCTACACGTCGCCCCACCTGGAGCGCGTCACCGAGCGCATCAGCGTGGACGGCGAGCCCGTGGCCGACGAGGACTTCGTGCGCGTCTGGGGCGAGATCCTCCCCATGGTCCACACGGTCGACTCCGAGCTGGAGGCCGCCGGCGAACCCCGTCTGACGTACTTCGAGGCCCTCACCGTGCTCGGCTTTGCGGTGTTCGCGGACGCCCCCGTCGAGGTCGTCGTCCTCGAGGTGGGCCTGGGCGGGATCACGGACGCCACCAACGTCGCCGACGGCGCGGTCTCCGTGGTCACCCCCATCTCCCTCGACCATACCGACCTGCTCGGCGACACCGAGGCGGAGATCGCCGAGGAGAAGGCCGGGATCATCAAGCCGGGCGGCTTCCTGGTCTCCGCCGCCCAGGACGCCGACGCCGCCCAGGTCCTCCTCGAGGCCGCCCGCGCCGCCGACGTGCCGTTCCGCTTCGAGGGCGTCGAGTTCGGCGTGCTGGAGCGCCGGCTCGCCGTCGGCGGCCAGCAGGTGGACGTGCGCGGCCTCGCCGACGAGTACCGCGAGCTGTTCCTGCCCCTGCACGGGGCGCACCAGGCGGAGAACCTCGCCGTCGCCGTCGCCGCCCTGGAGGCGTTCCTCGGCGGCGGTCAGCGCCCCCTGGACGTCGAGCTGCTCCGCGAGGGCCTGGCCCAGGTCACCTCGCCCGGCCGGCTCGAGGTGCTGCGCACCGCGCCCACCGTCGTCGTGGACGCCGCCCACAACCCCGACGGCGTCGCCGTCACCGCCCGGGCCGTGCAGGAGGTCTTCTCCTTCACCCGCCTGGCCCTGGTGGTCGGCGTGCTGCAGGAGAAGGACGCCCGCACCATGCTCGAGGTCCTCCACCGCGAGTTCGGCGACCTCGTCTCGGACGTCGCGCTCACCCAATCGGCCTCGCCGCGCGCCATCCCCGCCGGGGACCTGGCCGCGCTCGCGGTGGACGCCGGCTGGCCCGAGGACGACCTCTTCATCACCGAGTCCGTGCCGGACGCGCTGGAGTGGGCCGTGGGTCGGGCCGAGGCGGTGGAGACCAGCGCCGACGCCCTGGCCTCCGGCACCGCCGGCGGCGTGCTCGTGCTCGGCTCCATCACCCTGGCCGCCGAGGTCCGGTCCCTGCTGGGCGCGCCGGCCCACGCCGGACCGGTCACCGTGGCCGCCCGCGGCATGGACCCCGCGGACCTGCTCGCGGCCGTCGGCCTCGAGGACGACGACGAGGACGCCGTGGACCCCGAGGTCCTGGAGCTGCTGGACGACCGAGAGGAGCACACCCGATGAGCGGACCGACCGAGCCGCGCCCCGGGCGCCCCGCCGACGAGCGCTTCGGCGCCGAGGACTGGCGCCCTGCACGGGAGACGAAGACCCAGCGCGCCTGGCGGCCGGGGCAGCGGAAGCGCGCACGGTCGGTGCGCGCGATGTTCGCCTCCACCGTGCTGTGCCTGGAGGCCGTGCTGCTCTTCTTCCTCGGGATGACGCTGTTCGGCCTCAACCGCGGGGCCGACCACGCCCCGTGGGTGGCCGTCGCGTTCACGGCCCTCGCCGCCGTCGCCGTCCTGGACTGCGCCCTCGTCCGGAGGCCCCTGGGGGTGGCGATCGGCTGGGCGATCCAGGCGGTGCTGATCGCGTCCGGGTTCTGGGAGTACTCGATGTTCGTGATCGGCCCGCTGTTCGCGCTGACCTGGTGGTACGCGATCACCAAGGGCGACCAGATCGACCGGGAGAACGCCGCCCGGGCCCGCGCCCAGGCCGCGTGGGAGGCCTCCCACCCCGAGGAGGCCGGCCCCCGGACGTGAGCGGCTCCACGCCGTCCGCCGCCTCCCGCCCCGGGCCCGGCGCCCGGCGCCCGGGGCGGCAACTAGGGTGGATGCGACGGCACCCGTGAGCCGCGCCCCCCTTCCCGAACAGGAGCACGCCATGACCCATCACCCCGAAGAGACCCTCGTCCTCGTCAAGCCCGACGGTGTGAAGCGTCGCCTGACCGGCGAGATCATCGCGCGCATCGAGCGCAAGGGCTACGAGGTCGTCGACCTGAAGATGCTGGTCCCGACCCGCGAGATGCTCGCCGCGCACTACGAGGAGCACGAGGGCAAGCCGTTCTACGAACCCCTCCTCGAGTTCATGGGCTCCGGTCCCGTCGTCGCGCTGCGCCTGGCCGGCGACCGCGTGATCGAGGGCTTCCGCTCCCTGGCCGGCGCCACCGACCCCACGGTGGCCGCCCCCGGCACCATCCGCGGCGACTACGCCCGCGACTGGGGTGCGGGCGTGCAGAAGAACCTCGTGCACGGCTCCGACTCCACGCTCTCCGCCGAGCGCGAGCTCGCCATCTGGTTCGCCTGAACCCTCCCCTCCCCGGTGCGCACGCCCCGGGACGACGACGGCCGCCCACCTGCATCGGTGGGCGGCCGTCGTCGTCGAGCGTCGGAGAGGGTCAGCGGATCCCGATCACGCCCAGGCCGAGCTGCAGCAGGATGGAGGCGAAGACCAGCGCGTAGAGGAGCACGATCACGGGCCAGGCGAAGTCCTGGGCCAGGCGCGCGAGACCGGGGGAGGAGGGCAGGGCGCCGGTCTGCAGGTTGCGCGAGGTGACCAGCACCAGCTGCAGGATGACCATCGCCCAGACGATCATGCAGTAGAGGCACAGGGTGCCGATCGAGTACACGGCCGAGTACCAGAGCCACGCGGCGAAGGCGAAGCCGGCCAGGATCCCCACGTTCATCAGCACCCAGTACCAGCGGGCGAAGCGGGCGCCGGCGAACAGGGACACGGCCACCGTGATGAGCACCGGGAACGCGACGATGCCGACGAAGGTGTTCGGGAAGCCGAAGGTGTGCGCCTGCCAGGACTGCATCACCGTGCCGCAGGAGAGCCAGGGGTTGATGTCGCAGCTGGTCCTGTAGTTCGGGTTCTCCGCGAGGATCGAGCGCTCCACGATGATGATGATCGTGGCCGTGACCGCCACGATCGAGGTGATCAGGAGCATCCAGGCGGTGCCGAGCGGGCGTGCGTACCAGGAGAGGGAGCGGTCCCCGGGCAGGGCGTGCGCCGCGTGGTGCGCGCGCGGGGCTGGGGGGTTCTCGGCGGTCTCGGTGACGTCCATGGGGGCAGTCTAGGTGTGATGTCCAGGGACGTTGTTGCGTGAGCAGCTGACAGGCGAAGGCCTCCTGTTGCGAGAGTGGAGTTGTCAAGAAACCGCTCACGCGAACAGAAGGCCTTCATGTCCCACGCTA
>NZ_JAKRNH010000028.1:0-23228 GCF_022346985.1 Micrococcus sp. ACRRV | reverse complement strand
GGGCGCGACGCCACCCCCCCCCGGCCGGGGGTGATCGGGCTCACGTTCGACCCGGTAGGCTCCGGCCCATGCTCCATCTGCTGCCCCGCACCGCCCTCGTCGTCGCCCGTGCCCGCCGCCGCCCCCGCCTGGGGATCTGGGAGGCCTCCACCCTGCCGCTGCGCGCCCTGCCCACGGACGTGGACTTCGCGGGGCACATCAACAACGGCCAGTACTTCGGGCTGTTCGACCTCGGCCGGTTCGACCTCATGGTCCGCACCGGCGTCTGGGACGGCGCCAAGCGGCGCGGCTGGCTGCCCGTGGTGCAGGCGGAGCAGATCGCGTTCCGCCGTTCCGTGACCCTGGGCACCCGCTTCACCGTGGAGTCCCGGATCATCGGCCTGGATGAGCGGGCCGTCTGGTTCGAGCAGCGTGCGGTGGTGGACGGGGACGTGGCCGTGCGCGCGTTCATCTGCACCCGCTTGCGCTCGAAGGACGGCACGCCCGTCTCCAACGAGGACGTCCGCGACCTGGCCCGCGAGCTCGGCCACGACCTCGCCGCCGAGCCCCTGCTGCCGGAGTGGCTGCACGGCTGGCGCTCCGACATCGCCCTGCCCTCCGCCCGCACGCCGCTGCCGCACGCCTGGGGGACGCCGGCGCCGGCCGACGTCTGACCGGGCCCTCCGGCGGTCCCGCCGCCCCCGGCGGGCCTACCCTGGGAGCCGTGACCGCCTCCACGCCCTCCCGCCCGGCCGACCGCGCCCCCGGCACCCTCCTGCTCTGGACGCTGCTGGCCGCCATGGGCGCGGGGCCGGTGTTCAACTACGCCGTCTCCACGTCCTCCACCGTGATCATCGATCGGCTCGGGGTGACCTCCGGCCAGCTCGGCACCGTGATGACGGTGGTGTTCGCGGCGGCCGCGGTGACCTCCGTGGGACTGGGCCGCGCCGCGGACCGGCTCTCCAGCCGCACTCAGATGGCGATCATCTTCTTCGGCTCCGCCCTCGCCCTCGCGGTCGGCGGGTTCGCCGGCTCCCTCTGGGCGCTCTACGGCGCGGCCGTGCTGGCCGGCGTCACCCAGACCATCTCCAACCCCACCACCAACCGCATCATCCGCACCTCGGTGCCCGCGGAGCGGCGCATCGGGTGGATCGGCGTGAAGCAGTCCGGCGTGCAGGCCTCCCAGCTGTTCGCCGGGCTGTTCTTCCCGGTGGCCGCGCTCGGCCTGGGCTGGACGGGGGCCTCCCTCGTGGCCGCCGCGCTCGTGGGGCTGCTGGGCGTCGTCGCGCTCCGGGCCGGGCGGGCGCGGACCCCGCTGCCGGCCACCGTGTGATTCTTCGCGGGCATCGCGTTCCTCACCGGCTTCGGCATGCAGGCCACCAACATGTACCTGCCGCTGTTCGCCGTGGAATCCCTGGACCAGACCCTCGTGATCGGCGGCGCGGCCGCGGCCACCTCGGGCGTGATCGGCGTGTTCTCCCGGATCTGGTGGTCTCGGCGGATGGCGGCCGGCCACCGCCCGACCACCCTGCTGGCCGGGATCGCGCTGGGGGCCGTGGTCGGCGTCGTCGTGTTCCTGGGGGCGGACCTGCTCCACGCCCCGGCGCTGCTGTGGGTGGGCGCGGCCGTGCACGGGCTGACCGTGCTGGGCACCAACGTGGTCACCAACGCCGGCCTCATGGACGCGGTGCCCGCCCACCACCTCGGCGGCGCCTCCGGGGTGAACGCCATGGGCATGTACGCCGGCTTCGCGTGCGGCCCGCTGGTGATGGGCCTGCTGCGCGACCTCACCGGGGACTTCCGCGTCGGCTTCCTGGCCGTGGGCGTGTTCTACCTGCTGGCCCTGGCCGTGGTCGGGCTGCTGCGCCGCCACACGGACCGGCAGGGCGCGCCCCGGGCGGCATGACGGAGAGCCGCACGGGCGCGGCCGCGGGGGAGCGGACGACCGCGGGGCCGGGCGCCGGGTGGCTGTGGGCGCTGATCGGGGCCGCGGTGCTCACCCAGGCCGCCACGAACCTCGCCCGCCCCGTGACCAGCTACCACCTGCTGGCCCTCGGCGCCCCGGACGCCGCCGTCGGCCTGGCGACCGCCGCCTATGCCCTGCTGCCCCTGGTGGGCGCCCTGTGGCTGGGCCGGGTGACGGACCGGCTGTCCTCGGCCGCGCCGCTCGTGGTGGCCGGGGCCGCCGTGCTCGCCGCCGGTGCGGCGGGCCTGGCCCTCGCGACGGACGTGGCCGCCGTGCTGGCCGCCTCCGCTGTCCTCGGCGTGGGGCACCTGGCGTTCACGATCGCGGGGCAGGCGGCCATCGCGCGCCGGGCGCCCGCGCACCTGCTCGACGGCGCGTTCGGCTGGTTTACCGCCGCGTTCTCCCTGGGGCAGATGCTCGGCCCGCTGCTCTCCGGAGGGATCCTCACCGCCGTCGGCGGCACCCCGCGCGACGCCACGACGCTGGCCCTGTGGGTCTCCGCCGGGCTCGCGCTCGCCGGCGCGCTGCCCGTGCTCCTCGCTCCCGGTGCGCCGCCCGGGACGCGGGACCCCGCCGCGCGTGAGGCGTCTGCCGAGTCCGGTGCCGCCCCGGGTGACGACGCCGGCCGCCCCACCGTCCGGGCGATCCTGGCCCGGCCCGGTGTCGGCTCGGCCATGTTGGCGTCCC
Organism: Micrococcus sp. ACRRV; assembly: GCF_022346985.1. Lineage (NCBI taxonomy): Bacteria > Bacillati > Actinomycetota > Actinomycetes > Micrococcales > Micrococcaceae > Micrococcus > Micrococcus sp. ACRRV. The sequence goes on along the minus strand of NZ_JAKRNH010000028.1, from coordinate 20,596 downwards.
TGGCGTTGCTGGCCGTGCTGGACATCCTCACCGCGTTCCTGCCCGTGGTGGGGGAGCGGCACGGCGTGAGCGCCGCGTGGGTGGGGGCGCTGCTGGCGCTGCGCGGGGCCGGCTCGCTCGTCTCCCGCGTGTTCCTGCCGCGGCTGCGCCGCCGGTTCTCACGCGAGCTGCTGCTGGCGGTGGCGCTGTGGGCGTCCGCGGCGACGATCGCGACGGTGCCCGTGGGGATGACCTCCGGGCTGCTCTGGCTGGCAGCCGCGGCCGCGGTGGCGGGCGGGCTCACCCTGGGCGTCGGGCAGCCGCTGACGATGTCCGTGATCAGTGAGGCCGTGCCGCACGCCTGGCGCTCCACCGCCCTGGCGGTGCGGCTGATGGGCAACCGGCTGGGCCAGGTGGTGCTGCCCGCGGCGGCGGGACTGGCGGCGGCGCCCCTGGGCCCGTCCGCCGCGGTGTGGACGGCGTGTGCCGTGCTCGCGGTCTCGGGCGTGGAGCGGGCGGCGCGCTCGCGACGACGACGGCCCCCGCGCTCCGTGCGGAGTGGCGGGGGCCGTGGTGGATCGGCGTCAGCCGATCAGTGAACCGGTGTGGTTCAGAGCTTGGTGACGTCGGCGGCCTGCAGGCCCTTGGGACCCTGCTGGGTCTCGAACTCGACGCGGTCGTTCTCCTGCAGCTCCTTGAAGCCGTTGCCCTGGATGGCGGAGAAGTGCACGAAGACGTCGGCGGAGCCGTCCTCGGGGGCGATGAAGCCGTAGCCCTTCTCGGAGTTGAACCACTTGACGGTGCCAACAGCCATGTTGGTGTCCTTTCGATGTGCCCGCGGTGATGCGGGCGGTTGGGCCGGGTGCGGAGTCGCACACGGGTGAAGCGGTAGAACTGAACCGCCTGCCCAACGCTCATCCGGATCCGGCGGACCGGCCCGACAAGCAGTGAATTGCGAGATACAGCTGAATCAACTTCAGGCTCCATCATTGCACGGATCTCGCCGACCGGGGACCAGGGGCTGAAATGTTCACCTGGAGTTCTCTCAGAGCGCGCGCAGGCCGTGGAAGAGATTGCGGTGCAGGGCGGCCGGGGGAGCGTCGTCCGTGTGATCCGCGAAGGCCGTCACCTCCAGCAGCACCACCGTGTGGTCGCCCGCCGGGACCTCGGCGTGCACCCGCGTCTCGAGCCAGAGCGAGGAGCCCCCGATCAGCAGGGCGTCGTGCGGGCTGCGGTGCACGTCGAGACCGGCGAAGCGGTCGCCCTCGCGGGCGGCCAGCTGACGGCACAGTGGCGTCTGGTCCGCCGCGAGCAGGGAGACGCCGATCGCCCCGGCCCGGCGCAGGCGCGGCCAGGTGCGGGAGCTGTTCTGCGCGGAGAAGGACACGAGGGCCGGCTCCCAGGAGATGCCCACGCCGAAGGAGGAGGACACCATCACCTCGGGGACGTCGTCGGCGAGGCCCGCCAGCGCGACGACCCCGGTGGGGAAGGCCGAGAGGCCGGAGCGGAGGTTGCCGAGGGACAGGTCGGTGTCCCACGCGGCGGTGTGGGGTGCGTGGATCAGGGTCATGGCGCGCGTCCTCTTCCGACGACTGACGCGGCTCCGCAGACAGCGGGAACGCGGATCGCCCGGATCCGCGGAGACGCGGTACTTGCCCGCCGGGGTGTCCGAGGGGCCGAATCATCACCTGGAGCACCCCACTACTGCGTGAGAGGGTTGCCGTCCCGCCGGCCAGGGCCGTGAATGACGGGAACTCGTGATTCTGGGGACCAGCCTACGGAGGGGTCCGTGGGGCGGTCAAAAGCGGTCCGGAGCGTGGGCGACGCGCGGGGTCGCAGTCGGATGCACCGATCGGGTGGGAGGACGACCCCTCCAGCATCTTCGACGGCGAGGGGGATCACATGAAAATGTGATGCTTGACACATGGCACGGCGGGCCATCACGATTCACTTACTCGAGAGGGGGGGGAGCTCGAGACCGCAGCCCACGGCCCCCGCATACGGTTCTCTGAAAGGGATCGAATCATGCGGATGAATATCAAGAAGAAGCTGGCGGCCCTGGCGTCCGGCACCGTGGTCGCCGCCTCACTGATGGTGGCTCCGGCAGCGGGGGCGGCAACGACTCCCGGGGATGGAGAGGCCGTCTCGCCGGACGCGTACTGCGCCGAGGAGTATTGGACGAACACCTCAGTGACGTCGAACACCTTCAAGCAGTCCTACTCATCTTATTCTTCGGTGTCCGGGGCGCCTGGTGTGACGCTCACCATCGCCACCGGGCGGACGTTCGGTGTCAGCGGCGACATCACGGGCGAGGTGTCCGGAGATGTCAGTGCCATCCTCGCGGGGGTCTCCGCGAAGGTCGGCACCCGAGTGGGAGTGAGCTACTCCTCCACCAACACTGTGAGCGGGACATGGAAGGTGCCCAGCACCTACACGAACGGAGGCAAGCTTGCCATTGGTGCCAAGCGTGCGCAGGGGACGTGGAACCGTCAGATGCTGAACAGGGCCTGCAATGTGGTCACCCTGCGCAGTGGGTCGTTCTACACCCCGTGGCAGCAGTTCTACTTCCAGCACTACAAGCTCTGATGCGGCGCGTGGTCCGGCGTCGGGCGCAGGGCGCCCGACGCCGGACGCCGGACCATCGACTTCTCTTCCCTCGACGAACAGGCCTCCCATGTTTCCGCTCTTCCCACTTTCTCCTTCACGTCGTCTAGCCGCCCTCGCCGCCGCTGTTCTCGTCGGCGCGACGATCTCCGGGTGCTCCACCTCTCAGGCTGAAAACCCGACCCCCTCGAGCGCGTCCGCAGCTTCTGCAAGTGCGAGCCCTTCGGCGTCGGCCGCCACGGGCAGCTCCTCCGACGTCGACACTCAGGCCTCGCGTGACGGGGAAGCGTTGCCGGCGGCTCTCTTCCAGGAGGATGGGATGACGCTGGAGGAGTACACGCGTCAGAATCCGGACTCTGACTACCTCCATCCGGAGACGGAGTCCGTTCTACAAGAAAAGGTCGGGACGGGCACGCAGCAGATCACCGTGGACGCTCAGGAGGGCGCAGTCCTGCGCGTCATCCTGCTATGCCCTTCGGATGCGACGGGCAAGACGGACATCCACACCTCGCGGGGCGCTGAGGGGGAGAAGACCTGGATGGCGGGGTCGGAGGCACTCTGTGGTGGGTGGTCTGCGGCGACCCCTCCCGTGGAGAAGGCCGGACCCATGACCTTCAGCGCCACCGTGGACAATGACAAGCCCTTCCGCATGGTGCTGACGGCACCCGCGGCGTGAGGCCGTCGTCCGGAACGGCCGGGTCGCAACACCCGGTCGCCAGGGCAGTGCGCAGTCGGCCCTCCCCATCGTGGCCGGCACCGCCGGCCGTGCGGATGCTGAGACTGGTGGCGGGCGCACTCGCGCTGGCAGTGGTCCTGGGCCTCTTCGTCGAGGCCCAGGCCGCGCGGCGGCTCCGCGACCTGGTTGACTCCTCGTGGCGCGGCTCCTACGACCTGGTGGTCTCCGTGCCGGGGGCGGCCTCGAGCCCTGCCTCCCTCGGGGCCCCGCTGGACACGGCCGCGTGGACGAGCGCGGCGGAGCGCCTCAGCCCGGCCGACCTCGGCCGCATCCGGGCGGTGCCCGGTGTCGAGGTGGCCGCCCCGCTCGGGGATTTCGGCGTGCGCAGCGTGGCCAACCAGGACGCCGTCATGATCGGCTACCCGGCGGACGGCAGCGTCCAGGGTCCCCGTGCATTTGACGTGGACGCGCGCGTCCGCACCGACGACGGGCTCGGACCCCGCCCCGTGCTCGGCATGGACGCCACGCTCATCGGCTCCTTCTCCGACGGCCCGATCCTGGACGCGCGTCCCTTGCTGGACGACCCGGTCGTCTGCACCCCAGCTCCGCCCGAGCCCGGTCCCTGCACGGACGTCGAGCTCCCCACCGTCGCCATCGGGCCCCGTGGCCAGACGCCGCCCCCCGCACAGCGCGAGATCCCGGCCGGCACGTATTGGGCCGCCCCGTGGGCGGACCCCGACCCGCAGGGGAACCGGATGGTGGTCGTGGACGCGGCCGCTGAGGCTCAGCTCCTGTCCCTCGGCGGGCACCCCGCCGCGGCCGATGCGTTCCGCGTGCTCGCGCAGTCCTCGCCCGCCGGCTCCCTTCCCGCTGTGGTCGACCGGCTCTCCGGTGCTACAACCGAGGAGGCGGAGGCGCTCCTCGAGGCCAAGGACCGGCTCCCGGCCTACCTCCAGAACCTTGCAGATGCGGCCGGACGCCCGGTGGAGTCCCTGACCGCCGTCCCGCTGCTCGCCACGAACGTCGGGTCTGCCCCTCTGTCCCTCGAGGTGCGTGCGACGCCCTACCGCGAGCCGGTCACGCGACTCGACATCCAACAGGGACCGGTGGACCCCCGTGACCCGACCGCACCCCGCGGCATCGTGGGGATGCCGGCGTGGGCGCTGCCCGCCGGCGGGACCACGGGGCAGGACGAGGTGTCCACCTCGGACATCTCGGGCCGTTTCGGCGGCCTCGGGCTCGGGGTCACGGTGGTTCCCCTGCCGGGCCTGGCCACGGGGCAGGACCCGGTCCTGAGCTATGACTCGCCCCGTCTGTCCCTGGTCGAGGAGACGCGGACCCTGACCCGGCCGTCATCCGCGGACGGGACCCTGACGGAGGCGGCCTCCGTGGAGACCGCCTCCGGTACGATCCCCGGCCGGCCCGACGTCGCGGTCTCCCGGGCACTGCCGGCGTCCACGTCCCGGGAGTCCGCGTACTATACGGCCACCGACGACGGGCGCCGCTTCGGCACCGGCGACGCGCCCCTGCTGGTCAGCGTGGGCACCCTGACCCCGGAGCCGGACACCGCCCTGGCGGGGATCGCCCCGCTGCTCACGGACGTCGAGCTGCCCACGACCCTCGTCGCGGACCCCCGCGGCACCCCGCAGGACGTGCGGCTGCGCCCCGCCTCCACCGGCTTCGGCCTCGCCAACCAGATGCCCGCCGCCTACGTGGACGCCGCATCGGCGGAGGCCCTCGGACTGGCGCGGCCCTTCAGCACCGTGCGCGTCCGGGTGGCCGGCGTGGGGGAGGAGCTCACGCCGGAGAACCTCGCGACCATCGACGCCGTGGCCCAGCGCCTGGAGGAGGCCGGCTTCGCCGCGACCACGGTGGCCGCCTCCAGCCTGGCGCCGCGCGAGATGCAGGTGGTGTCCTACCGGTTCGACTCCACGGACGGCGAGCCCCGGACGGGTCCGCTCGGCACCGTGCGCCAGCTCGGACCGGAGCTCGCCGCGTCTCAGCGGGTCTCCGCGGCCGTCGGGACCGCCGGGACCTCCCAGGCGGTGACGGTGGTGGTCCTGCTGACCGTCCTGGCGGGCCTGTGCGTCGCTGCGGCCTTGCGGCCCCGCCGCCGTCGAGCTGGGGTACTCGCCGTCCAGGGGTGGACACGCGATGCCACGGTGGCCCGCCACCTCCGGGAGGACGCCCCCACGCTGCTCGTGCTCGCCGTGGCCGCGCTCGCCGTCATCGGCATGATGTCCGGGCGCCTTGGCGTGGCCGTGCCGCTGGTGGCCGTGGGCCTCGGGACGACGGCGGGGCTCGCCGCAGCCGTGGTGCTTGCGGCGGTGCTCGCGGCCCGTCCCGCCGCGTCCGCGGTCCGGGAGGGCGGGGACCGGGCGGCCCGACCGGCCCGCACCCCCGCTGCGCTGCTGACCCGATGGACCGCGCGCACCTGGCCACGGCTGCTCACCGGTGCCGCGTACCGGGCGGCCGTGGCGGTGGGGTCGGGACTGCTCGTGGCCGTCGTCCTGCAGGCCCGCCGGGAGGCCGGAGCCTCCCTGTTGGCCGGCGAAGCCGTGGCTCAGGACCTGCCGTTCCGCCTGGCCCTCGGGGCGCTGTCCGCCGTCGTGGGGACCGTCCTGCTCGTACAGCTGCACCGGGTGGAGGGCCAGGCCGTCCGGGCTGAGGCCACCGTGCTCCTGCTCGCCGGCTGGACCCGCGCCCGGCTGCTGGGGCGGCACGTGCCCGCCCTGGCGGTGGAGGCGATCACGGCGGCGGTGGTGGCCGGCGTCGTGCCGGCGCTGCTCACCCCGGACCCGGACCTGCCCCTCGTGGCGGGAGCAGCCGGCTTCGCCCTGCTCCTCACGCTCCTCATCACCCTGCTCACCCGGCGAGCCCAGCTCGCCCGCGCCTGGAAGGGGCAGCCCGCATGACCGCGTCCGCGCCCGTGCTCACCCTCGACCGCGTGCAGGTCGGCTACCGCCATCCCGACGGCGGCACCCGCGTGCTCATCGAGTCGCTGGACCTGACCCTCGCGCCCGGAGAGGTCGTGGGGCTCTGGGGCCGCTCCGGCACCGGGAAGTCCTCCCTGATCCGCCACCTCGCCGGGCTGTCGCGTCCGCTGGCCGGGCGGATCGCCTACCGCAGCCCCGACGGATCGCTGAACGGGGAGGTCGCGGACCTCTCGGCCGGGGACCTCGCCCGGTACCGGCGTGAGCACCTGGGCTACGTGGACCAGTCCTGCGAGCTCATCGGCGAGCTGTCCGCTCTCGACAATGCCGCGGTATGGATCCATGGTGGGCGCATCGCCGGGTCTGCCTGCGACGCCCAGGAGACGGTGCAGGGCCTGCTCGAGCGACTCGGACTGGGACACCGGCTCGGCGCTCCCGCCTCCCGGCTGTCCGGAGGCGAGGCCCAGCGGGTGGCCCTCGTCCGGGCTCTGTCGAAGCGGCCGCACCTGATCGTGGCCGACGAGCCCACCGGCCACCTCGACGGGGTGACGGCTCGCGAGGCCATCGCGCTGCTGCGCGAGCACGCCGAGGCCGGGGCCGCCGTGCTCGTGGCCAGCCACGACCCCCTCGTCCATGCGGCCGTCGACCGGGCTGTCCGAGTCGGGGAGGACTGACCCTCGGCCTTGCCAGCAGAGGAGCGACTCATGCACCGCACCACCATCACGGCACCGACATCGAGCCGACGCCACCGCTCGGCCGGGGTCGCAGTCGGGCTCGCCGTCGTCGGGCTGGTGATGACGGCGTGCTCCGCCGGCAAGGCGCAGGAGCCGAGGCCGACGACCTCCGCCCACGTCCAGGCCCAGGGCGAGGGGGCGTCACGCCGCTCTCGGAAGTGGAGGGAACCGGGCCGCTGGTCCACGACCTGACGGTCGCGTGAGTGACGGCTGAGCCGGCGGCCGTCCTGTCCTGCTCACCCCGCCGCCTGGCTTTCCGACGTCCTGCGACATCTCCTACGCGGACCGGGGCGGAGAAGTCCCAGGACGTCGGAGATCCGGAAAGGGAGGGCGGGTCAGCCCCGGCCGGTCGAGGCCCGGCCCCGCAGCGCGTCCAGCTGCCGGCGGTCCCGCTTGGTGGGCCGGCCCGCGCCGCGCTCGCGGTAGGGCACCGCGAGCAGCTCACGCGGCACGGGCGGCGGGGAGTGGTCCACGTACTGCTGTCGGGCCACGGGGGCGCCCACCCGCTTGGCGATCAGCCCGGTGACCTCGAGGATCCGCTCGCGTCCGTCCTGGCGCACGCGCACCCGGTTCCCGACGACGACGGGCGTCGCCGCCTTCACGGGCTCACCGTCGATGCGCACGTGGCCCGCGCGCACGGCCGCCGTCGCGGCGGACCGGGTCTTGTACAGCCGCACGGCCCACAGCCACGCGTCGATGCGGACGGCGCCCATCAGCGAGCCCCGCTCACGCGAACCGCGCCCGGACCGCCACGCCGTGGGCGGGCAGGCGCTCGTCCTCGGCGAGGGCGGAGATGCCGTCCGCGAGCGCCTTCAGCCCGGCCTCGCCGTAGCGGATCAGCTGCTGGGAGCGCAGGAACGTCACGGTGTTGAGGCCGGAGGAGAAGCGGGCGGTGCCGGAGGTCGGCAGCACGTGGTTGGACCCGGCGGAGTAGTCGCCCAGCGGCACCGGGGAATATGGGCCCACGAACACGGCGCCGGCGTTGCGCACGCGGGCGGCCAGGGCGTCGGCGTCGCGGGTGTGGATCTCCAGGTGCTCGGTGGCGTAGAGGTCGGAGACCTCGAGGGCCTGCTCCATGTCCCGGACCAGCAGCACGCCGGACTGGGGGCCCGTGAGGGCCACGCGGATCTGCTCCTCGTGGAAGGAGCCCGGCACCTGCGCCTCGACGGAGGCCAGCACGTCGCGCAGGAGGTCCGCGGAGTCGGTGATGAGCACGGACGCGGCCAGCGGGTCGTGCTCGGACTGGCTGATGAGGTCCGCGGCCACCCAGTCGGCGCGGGCGGTGCCGTCCGCGATCACCGCGATCTCCGAGGGGCCGGCCTCGGCGTCGGTCCCGATCACGCCCTGCAGGGCGCGCTTGGCCGCGGCGACGTATACGTTGCCCGGCCCCGTGACCATCCGCACGGGCGCGCAGAGCCAGCCGTCGCCGTCGTCCGCGCGGACGCCCAGGGCGAGCATGGCCACGGCCTGGGCGCCGCCGGCCGCGTAGACCTCGTCCACGCCCAGCAGGGCGCACGCCGCCAGCACCGTGGGGTGGGGCAGGCCGCCGTGGTCCCTCTGCGGCGGGGACGTCACCACCAGGGACTCGACGCCGGCCGCCTGCGCCGGCACCACGTTCATCACCACGGAGGAGGGGTACACCGCGCGCCCGCCCGGCACGTACAGGCCCACGCGCTCCACCGGCACCCAGCGGTTCTCGACGACGGCCCCCTCGCCGAGCTCGACCGTGGAGCCGGACGGCACCTGCGCCGCGTGGACCTTCCGGGCGCGCGCGATCGACTCCTCCAGGGCGGCGCGCACGGCGGGGTCGAGGCCCTCGAGCGCCGCGGTGAGCGCCTCGGCCGGCACGCGCAGGGCCGGCGGGCGGACGCCGTCGAACCGCTCCGCCAGGTCCAGGAGGGTCTGCTCGGAGCCCGTGCGCACCTGCTCGATGATCGGGGCGACCACGGGCACGGTGGAGGCCACGTCCACCTCGGCGCGCGGGACGATCGCGGACAGGTCGGCGGCGGCGGTGTCCAGCTCGCGCAGGTCGGTCACGGAGAGCACGGGTTCCTCCTGGGGGTCGAGGGCGGTGCGGTCAGCCTCCATTGTGCTCCGTCCCCGGCGGCGTCCCGGCTCCGGTGTCAGACTGTGCGCATGCCGGTCCCCGCACTCCTCCCCGTCCTCGCCCAGACCGCCTCCTCGGACGCCGCCCTGTCCGACGCGGTGCTCTCCGCCGCGGACCAGGTGGTCCCCGGCTCCGTGGAGCAGGACGTGCAGCAGGGGGCGTCCGCGGCGTCGGCCGCGCTGGGCGTGGAGTGGGCCACGGTGGCCGCGGTGCTGGGCGCGTTCCTGGCGGGCGGGCTCGTGGTCCTGGGCGTGTTCCTCGTCGCCCGGCTGGCGCTGTTCCGCCGGGACCGGCTCAAGGCGGACGCGGCCCGGCTGACGGCGCCCGTCTCCCTGTTCGCGGGCTTCCTCACGGCCCGGGTGGGCCTGGAGGTCATGGCGCACGGCCAGCCCTGGTTCGAGGCCGCGGCGTTCGTCCTGCTGCTCGCCGTCGCCGCCTCCGCGGCCTGGGCGGCCTGGCGGGTGGTGGACGTCGTCGAGTCGGGGATCCTGGCCCGCTACCACCAGCCAGGCGTGAACGACCGGCGGGAGCGCAAGATCCGCACCCAGACCATGCTGCTGCGCCGCGTGCTCAACGCGGTGATCGTGGTGGTGGCCGTCGCCGTCGTGCTGCTGGCCATCCCGCAGGTGCGCTCCCTCGGTGCCGGCCTCCTGGCGTCCGCGGGCCTGATCTCCGTGATCGCCGGCCTCGCGGTCCAGTCCACGCTGACCAACGTGATCGCCGGCTTCCAGCTGGCGTTCACGGACTCCATCCGGGTCGGCGACGTGGTGGACATGCAGGGCGTGTTCGGCACCGTGGAGGAGATCACCCTCTCCAACGTGGTGGTCAAGCTCTGGGACGGTCGCCGCATGGTCTACCCGTCCAAGCACTTCACCAGCGAGCCCTTCGAGAACTGGACCCGTACGGGGGCGGCGGTGGCCGGCGTCGTGGAGATGGACGTGGACTGGCGCGTGCCCATGGACCCGCTGCGGGCGCGGCTCACCGAGCTGCTCGAGTCCACCGACCTCTGGGACGGCCGGGAGAACGCCATGCAGGTGATCGACGCCGTGGGCGGCATGGTCCGCATCCGCGCCGTGGTCTCCGCCAAGAACTCGGGCGAGCTGTGGGATCTGCGCTGCCTCGTGCGCGAGGACCTCGTGGGCTTCCTGCGGGCCGAGTACCCGGAGGGCATCTACACGCAGCGCCTGGTGGAGCGCCGCCCGTCGGACCCCGCCCCGGAGGCGCACGACGACGCCGCCCCGGACGTGCACGACGACGCCGCCCCCGCCGCGGCGCCGGCCGCGCCGGCCCCGTCCGATCGGGGCTCCTCCGATCGGGGCTCCTCCACCCGGGCCGAGCCGACCCCGCAGACCCGTCCCATGCCCACGGTCACCGGCTCGGTGCCGCTGGCCCGGGCGGGGGAGAACGCCTCCCTCTACACGGGCTCGATCCGCGCCGTGGAGCGGAACCAGGAGATGGACGGCCCCGGCGAGGAGGCCTACGCCGAGCGGCGGGCTCGCGCCGCCGAGCGCGAGGACCGCGCGGCCCGCGACGCCGGCCGCGGCGGGGCGCACGCCGCGCGGAGCTGAGGGCGCCCGCCGTCGTCCTCCGGCCGGCGTCGGGCCGCCCCTCGGTCAGCGGCCGTCGTCGGCGGCGTGCTCGCCCGTGAAGGGGCGCGGGGCGTGCCCCGGCTCGGCGGACGGCATCCCGTGGGTGGCGGGGTCCGTCTCCGCCACGGAGCTCACCGCATCCGGGGTGCGGCCGCGGTACTCCTTCACGGCCAGCACGGGCTGGTCGATCACCTGCAGCAGCTCGTCGGACACCGAGCCCATGACGAACCGCCCGAACCCGCCGCGGCGGCGCAGCCCGACCACCACGATGGACGGGTCCAGCTCGTCCGCCACGGACTTCAGCTCGTCGGCGGTGGAGCGCCCGCGCGCGTACTGGCGGAACTCGGCGGAGACGCCGGAGTCGTCCAGGAGGCGCTGGACCTCCTGCTGCTGCGCCTCCGTCACCAGGGACGGGCTGCGGTGCTCGCCGCCGGGGCCGGCGTTGACCACCACGACGTGCTCGCCGGTCTGACGGGCGACGTCGAGGGCGGTGGACAGGGCGGCCTTGGCGGTCTCGCTGGGCTTGTAGGCCACGAGGATGGTCATGCGGGTTCCTTCCGTTCCCGGGGCGGGGGTGTCCCGCCGCGCTCGCCCGCCACTGTAGACGGGGCCTGCGCGGACCAGGGGGGCGTCAGCCGCGGCGCAGGTAGGCCAGGTGCGCCGCGAGCACCTGCTCGGCCACCCGCGCCACCTGGCCGGTGACCTCGGGGTAGATCACGCCCACGAGCTCGGAGGGGGTGACCATGGCGGCCCGGGCCGGGTCCATGCCGTCCAGGGCGCGGCGGAGCTGGAAGAGGCGGCCCTCACGGTGGTCGATGTAGTCCCGGGCGATCACGTCGAGCGGCGCCGGCACCGGCCCGTGGGCCGGCAGCACCGTGAGCGGCCCGGCCGCCTGCAGCCGCGCCAGGGAGGCCAGGTAGTCCGTGAGGGTGCCGTCCGGGTGGTCCAGCATGGTGGTGCCCGCCCCGAGGATGGTGTCCCCCGTGAGCACGGCGCCGTGCGGTCCGGACTCGGGTACCGCGAAGGAGTACGAGTCCGAGGTGTGCCCGGGGGTGTGCCACGCCAGGATCCGCACGCCGGCGCGGACGATCTCCTCGTCCGGGGTCAGCGGCAGCCCGCCCCCGCGGCAGTGCGACGGGTCCGCCGCGCGCACGGGCGCGCCGGTGCCGGCGTGGAACGCGTCGATCCCGCCGGTGTGGTCCGCGTGCCGGTGGGAGACCAGGACCAGCTCGATCCGCCGCCCCTCCGCCGCCTGCCGCACCCGCTCCAGGTGGCCCTCGGCGTCCTCCGCGGGCCCGGGGTCCAGGACGACGGCGGCGTCGGCGTCGTCGGCGAACAGCACGTACGTGTTGGTGCCCGCCAGGGTCATCGGGGAGGGGTTCTGGGCGGTCACGCAGCGCACCAGCGGGGCGGGCGTGAGGCCGGGCGTGGCGGGGGTCGTCGTCATAGGCTCGAGTGTATGGAGGATCAGCAGACCGGCCAGGCCGCGGACCGCGGCACCATCGACACACGCGAGGGGCTCACGGGCAACTACGTGCAGTCCGGGGCGGAGTTCACGCGGGACACGAACTACATCGCGGACCGGATCGTGGCGGACCCGGAGGCCGTGCGGGCCCTGCCCGTGGCCGAGCCGTCCACGGTCGGCCGCGTGGGCGGCGGGCTCACCGAGGGGGCCGAGGCGTGGCCCGTCGAGGCGGGCCGCTACCGGCTCGTGGCGGCGCGGGCGTGCCCGTGGGCGAACCGGACGATCATCGTGCGGCGCCTGCTCGGTCTGGAGGACGCGATCTCGCTGGGCACCCCGGGGCCGACCCACGACGAGCGCTCCTGGACCTTCGACCTCGATGAGGGCGGGAAGGACCCCGTGCTCGGCACCGAGCGGCTCCAGGAGAACTACTTCACGCGGTTCCCCGATTACCCGCGGGGCATCACGGTGCCGGCGATCGTGGACGTGCCGACGGGCGGCGTCGTCACCAACGACTACCCGCAGATCACCCTCGACCTCTCGACGGAGTGGACCGCGTTCCACCGCGACGGCGCCCCGCAGCTGATCCCCGACGCCGGGCCGGAGCGGGACGAGATGTTCGAGGTGATCGAGCGCGTGTTCACCGAGGTGAACAACGGCGTGTACCGGTGCGGCTTCGCGGGGTCTCAGGAGGCGTACGACGCCGCGTACGAGCGGCTGTGGACCGCGATGGACTGGCTCGAGGAGCGCCTCACGACGCGCCGCTTCCTGATGGGGGAGCGGATCACCGAGGCCGACGTGCGGCTGTTCACCACGCTGGTGCGGTTCGACCCCGTGTACCACGGGCACTTCAAGTGCAACCGGAACAAGCTGACCGAGATGCCGGCGCTGTGGGGCTACACGCGGGACCTGTTCCAGACCCCGGGCTTCGGGGACACGATCGACTTCGCCCAGATCAAGGAGCACTACTACGTGGTGCACGAGGACATCAACCCGACAGGCATCGTGCCCGCGGGCCCGGAGCTGGCGAGCTGGCTGAGCGATCACGGGCGTGAGGCGTTCGGCGGGGACCCGTGGGGCGGCGGCACCGCCCCGGGCCCGGTGCGCGACGACGAGCGGGTCGACCCCGCGCACACGCCGCTGCGGTGAGGTCGCTCGGCCCGGCCCGCAACGCGGGTTGAGTTATCGCGGGTCCTGGGCGGGAACACCCGCGATAACTCAACCCGCGTTGGCGTGCGGACCGGGTGAGCGCCACGAGGGCGCGCCGTGGATTGTTGAACAACCGCCCCTCATGCCTCAAGATTGTGTGACCGGCACCTCAGCCGGGTCCGATCCGAGAGGACTGCACTGTGTCTCACGCGCCGCAGATCGACCTGAACTCCGACGTCGGCGAGTCCTTCGGCTCGTGGATGATGGGGGACGACGCCGCCATCATGCCCTCCGTCTCCTCCGCCAACGTGGCGTGCGGCTTCCACGCGGGCGATCCCTCGGGGATCGCCCAGACCTGCCGTGACGCGGTCGCCGCCGGCGTCACGATCGGCGCGCACGTGGGCTACCGCGACCTCGCCGGCTTCGGCCGCCGCTTCCTGGACTGCTCGCCCACCGAACTCGCCGACGACGTGCTCTACCAGATCGGCGCGCTCGAGGCCCTGGCGGGCGCGGCCGGCGCCACCGTGCGCTATGTGAAGCCGCACGGCGCGCTCTACAACACGATCGTCCACCACGAGGAGCACGCCCAGGCCGTGGTCGACGGCGTCGCCGCCTTCGGCGCGGACCTGCCCCTCCTCCTGCTGCCCGGCTCGGTGGCCCTGGAGAAGGCCGAGAAGGCCGGCCTGCGCGGGGTGGCCGAGGCCTTCGCCGACCGCGGCTACACCCCGCAGGGCACGCTCGTCTCCCGCCGCGAGCCCGGCGCCGTCCTGCACGACGAGGACGAGGTGGCCGCCCGCATGGTGCGCCTGGCCACCGAGGGCGTCATCGAGGCCGTGGACGGCACGGACGTGCGCGTCGAGGCCGAGAGCATCTGCCTGCACGGCGACACGCCCGGTGCCGTGTCCATGGCCGCCGCCGTCCGCCGCGCCCTCGAGGACGCCGGCGTCACGATCGCGTCGTTCGCGTGAGCGGGACGCAGGCGCCCGGGGCCGCGACGCCCCGCCCGATCCGCGCGGTCGGCACGCAGGCCTTCCTCGTGGAGTGCGCGTCCCTGGCCGACGTCATGGCCGTCCACGCCCACCTCGTGGCCCACCCCGAGCGCGGCCAGCGCCAGGTGCTCTCCGCCGCCCGGACCGTGCTGGTGACCTTCACCTCCCAGGCCGCGGCGCAGCACGCCGCGCCGCGCGTGGCCGCCCTGGACCCGGACGCGCAGGACCGCGACGCCGGGCGGACCGTGGAGATCCCCGTGGTGTACGACGGCGAGGACGTCGCCGAGGTCGGCCGCCTCACCGGGCTCTCGCCCGAGGCCGTGGTCCGCGCCCACGTGGAGACGGACTGGTTCGCCGCGTTCGGCGGCTTCGCCCCCGGCTTCCTCTACTGCGCCGCCGAAGCCCCGCCCTTCGACGTGCCTCGCCGGGACTCCCCGCGCACGGCCGTCCCCGCCGGCGCCGTGGCCGTGGCCGGTCAGCTCTCAGCCGTGTACCCGCGCACCTCGCCCGGCGGCTGGCAGCTGCTCGGGCACACCGACGCCGTGATGTGGGACCTGGGCCGCGAGCGCCCCGCCCTCCTCGAGCCCGGCGACCGGGTGCGCTACGTCCCCGTGCGCGCCGAGGCCGTGCGGGGCGCCGCCCCCGCCGCCGAGGCGCCCGCGGAGGACACCCTCGTCGCCGCCCACACCCCTGACGCCGGTGAAGCCTCCGCCCCCGGCCTCACCGTGGCGGACCCGGGCCTGTTCACGCTGCTGCAGGACCTCGGCCGGCCCGGGCTGGGCGACCTCGGCGTGGTGGCCTCCGGCGCCGCCGACCGCGACGCCGCCCGCCAGGCCAACCGCCTGGTCGGCAACGCCTCCGGCGAGGCCGTCCTCGAGACCGTCCTCGGCGGCCTGGCGCTGACCGCCCGCGGGGACCAGGTCCTCGCCCTCGCCGGCGCCGAGGCCACCGGCGTCGTCACCGGGCCCGGGGGCGTCGCCCGTCCGGTCTCGCCGCGCACCCCGTTCCCGCTCCTGGACGGGGAGACCCTCACCGTGCAGGAGCCGACCGCCGGCCTGCGCGTCTACGTGGGCGTGCGCGGCGGCCTCGAGGCCCCGCGCACCCTGGGCAGCCGCGCCACGGACACCCTCTCCGGGCTCGGCCCCGCCCCGCTCACCGCCGGCCAGGCCCTGGCCCGCCGCGCGGACCTCGACGCGCCGCGCGCCGGCGTCGTGCCCGTGGGCGACCCCGAGGCGCCGCTGCGGCCCATGCCCGCACCCGGCGGGACCGCCGTGCTGCGCGTGGTGCCCGGCCCGCGCGACGACTGGTTCGGCCCGGCCGGCCTCGAGCGGCTGACCGCCCAGGAGTGGGCGGTCAGCCAGCAGACCGACCGGATCGGTGTCCGGCTCACGGCCGGTGAGGCCGGTCCGCTCGAGCGCATCCGCACCGGGGAGCTCGCCTCCGAGGGCGCCGTGCGCGGGGCGCTCCAGGTGCCCCCGTCCGGCGAGCCCGTCCTCTTCCTCGCGGACCATCCCGTCACCGGCGGCTACCCGGTGATCGGCGTCGTGGCCCGCGCCGACCTCGGCCTGGCCGCCCAGCTGCCCCCGGGCGCCCGCGTCCGCTTCGTCCTGCATCCCCAGCCCTCCCAGGAGCCCACCGCATGAGCACCCCGTCCACCACAGCCTCCCGCCCCGTCACCCGGGTGCTGATCGCCAACCGCGGGGAGATCGCCGTGCGCGTGGCCCGCGCCTGCCGGGACCACGGGATCGCCTCGATCGCCGTGTACTCGGACCCGGATGCCCAGGCCATGCACGTGGCCGTCGCGGACGAGGCGTACGCGCTGCCGGGCTCCACGTCCGCGGAGACCTACCTGGACATCGCCGCCGTGCTCGACGTGGCCCGCCGCTCCGGCGCGGACGCCGTGCACCCGGGCTACGGGTTCCTCTCCGAGAACGCGGACTTCGCGCAGGCTGTGATCGACGCCGGCCTCACCTGGATCGGCCCGTCCCCGCAGGCCATCCGCGACCTGGGCGACAAGATCACCGCCCGCGCGATCGCCCAGCGCGCCGGCGCCCCGCTGGTGCCCGGCTCGGACGGCCCGGTGCCGGACGCGGCCGCGGCGCGCGCCTTCGCCCAGGAGCACGGCCTGCCGATCGCCATCAAGGCGGCGTTCGGCGGCGGCGGCCGCGGCATCAAGGTGGTCCGCGAGCTCTCCGAGGTCGAGGACGCCTTCGAGTCGGCCGTCCGCGAGGCCGTGGCCGCGTTCGGCCGCGGGGAGTGCTTCGTGGAGCGGTTCCTGGACCGCCCGCGGCATGTGGAGGCGCAGGTGCTCGCCGACGAGCACGGCGCCGTGGCGGTGCTGGGCACCCGTGACTGCTCCCTGCAGCGCCGCAACCAGAAGCTCGTGGAGGAGGCCCCGGCCCCGTTCCTCACGGACGAGCAGCGGCAGCGCATCCACACCTCGGCCCGGGAGATCTGCCGCGCCGCCGGCTACACCGGCGCCGGCACCGTGGAGTACCTCGTGGCCCCGGACGGGCTGATCAGCTTCCTCGAGGTGAACACCCGCCTCCAGGTGGAGCACCCCGTCACGGAGGAGGTGTTCGGGGTGGACCTCGTCCGCGAGCAGTTCCGCATCGCCGCCGGCGAGCCCCTGTCCATCCCGGAGGACCCCGCCCCGCGCGGCCACGCGATCGAGTTCCGCCTCAACGCGGAGGACCCGGCCCACGGCTTCCTGCCGGTGCCCGGGCCCGTCGAGGCGTTCGAGGCGCCCACCGGCCCCGGCGTGCGCATGGACTCCGGCGTCCGCACCGGCTCCGTGGTCCCCGGCGAGTACGACTCGCTGCTGGCCAAGCTGATCGTCGTCGGCGAGGACCGCTCCCAGGCGATCGCCCGCGCCCGCGACGCCCTGGCCGAGCTGCGGATCGAGGGCGTGCCCACGGTGGTGCCCTTCCACCGCGCCGTGCTCGAGCAGGACGCCTTCACCTCGGGGGACCGCCTGGGCGTCTACACCACGTGGATCGAGTCCGAGTTCGCCGCACCGCTGGCGGCCTCCCCGCACCTGGGCGCCTCGGTGCCCGGCGGCGGCCGCACCACGGTCACGGTGGAGGTGGACGGCCGCGCCGTCCGACTCGGCCTGCCCGCGGACCTCCACGCGGCCCTGCTCGGCGGCGGGGGTGCCCGCACCGGGGCCTCCGCCCCGGCGGAGCAGTCCGTGGACGAGGGCGCCGTGACCTCCCCGGTCACCGGCACGCTCGCGTCATGGAAGGTCGAGGACGGCGCACAGGTGGCTGAAGGTGACACCATCGCCGTCGTGGAGGCGATGAAGATGGAGACCCCGGTGCGCGCCCCGCGCGCCGGTCGGGTCGAGCGCGCGGTCGGGGACGCCCCGGCCGCCGTGACGCGCGGTCAGGTGCTCGCCTCCGTGCGCGCATGACCGCGCCCGCCGCGCAGGGTGCGGCGGACGACCTGCGGCGGCGGATCGGCGAGGCGCGTCTGCAGCCCGGCGAGCGACTGGGCGAGGTCGCGCTGGCGGCCGAGCTCGGTGTGAGCCGCAACAGCCTCCGGGAGGCCTTCTCCGAGCTGGCGGTCGAGGGCCTCGTGGTGCGACGGCCCCACCGCGGCGTGTTCGTGGCCGCCCCCGGCGCGGAGGACGTCCGCGGTCTCTACCGCACCCGCCGCGTGATCCAGCTCGGCGCCCTGCGGCACGGCTGGCTCACCCCGGCGGCCGAGGAGCGGATCGGCCGGTCCGCGGAGCTGCTGGGCCGGCCCGAGCCCGCGGTGCGGGAGCTGGGCGACGCGAACCACCTGTTGCACCTGGGGATCGTGGACCTGGCCGCCTCGCCCGACCTCAGCAGGGTGATGTCGTCTGTGCTGGCGCGGGTGCGGCTGTCCTTCCTGCCCCTGGACCTGGAGACGGGCCTGCACCAGGCGTTCGCCGAGCGCAATCGGTGGATCGCCGGGCGCCTCCTGGCGGGGGAGCTGGACGCCGTGCACGCCATGCTGGAGGGCTACCTCGACGAGGCGGAGGCGTTCGTGCTGCGCCACCTCGACGGCGCCGCCCACGGCCTCCGGGGCTGAGCGGACCGCTCAGGGGATCTGGAACGTCCGGTCCGGGATGTCGGTGATGAGCATGTGCCCCGGGGCGTGGCTGATCGCCAGCGGCGGGCGCGATTCCATCACCGCGGCCTGCGGAGTCACCCCGCACGCCCAGAACACCGGCAGGTGCCCCGGGGGCACCTCGACGGCGTCGCCGAAGTCCGGCGCGGAGAGGTCGGCGATGCCCAATGCGGCCGGGTCGCCCACGTGGACCGGGGCACCGTGCACCGACGGGTAGCGGGACGTGATCCGGACCGCGTCGGCCACCCGGTCCGCGGGGATGGGCCGCATGGAGACCACCAGCGGCCCGGAGAGTCGCCCGGCGGGGACGCACCGCCGCGTGGTGCGGTACATGGGCACGTTCACCCCGGCGTCCTGGTGGGCGATGCGGATGCCCTCGGCCACGAGCGCGGACTCGAAGGTGAAGGAGCAGCCGATCAGGAACGTGACCAGGTCGTCTCGCCACACCTCGAGCAGGTCGGTGGGTCGGCCCACCGGCACGCCGTCCTCGTAGACGACGTACTGGGGGACGTCCGTGCGGACGTCCCCGTCGACGGCGGGACCGCGGACCTCGCCGGCCTCGAGGACGCCCAGCAGGGGCAGGGCCTTGGGGTTGTGCTGCGCGAACAGCAGGACGTCCCAGGCGAGGTCCTGCGGGACGACCATCAGATTCGCCTGGGCGAACCCGTCGGCGATCCCGGCCGTGGGACGCACCAGCCCGGCACGGAAGCGCTCGCGCGCCTCGGCCGGGCCGGTGCCGCCGTGGAGGGCGGTCATGCTCACGCCCCGGTGATCATCTGGACCATGGGCAGGAAGCCGCGCACCGCGATGAACACGGACAGGAGCCAGGACAGCGCACCGATCACCAGCAGCCAGGTCGGGTAGCGGTAGCCGCCCAGCAGGTCCCGGCGGCGCCACGCCACCCACAGCAGGGCCGCGAAGCCGATCGGCAGGATCATGCCGTTGAACGCGCCGGCGAACACCAGCAGGGTCTGCGGGGTCTGGCGCAGCGCCAGGTACAGCACGGTGCAGACCACGATGAACGCGACGGTCAGCAGGTTGCGCGTGCGGGTCGTCGTCGTGGACTTCGTCACGAAGCTCACGGAGGTGTAGGACGCGCCGATCACGGAGGTCAGGGCGGCCGCCCAGAGCACGATGCCGAACATGCGCAGGCCGATGTCGCCGGCGGCGGCCTGGAAGGCGGAGGCCGCCAGGTTGTCCTTGGCCAGGGCCACGCCGGAGGCGACGACGCCGAGGATCGCCAGGAACAGCAGGACGCGCATGACGCCGGTCACCAGGATGGACAGCACGGAGCTGCGGGTGATGGCCTCGACGTCGTCCACGCCCTTCACGCCGGAGTCGATCATGCGGTGGGCGCCGGCGTAGGTGATGTAGCCGCCGATGGTGCCGCCCACGAGGGTGACGATCACGAAGAAGTCGACCTTCTCCGGGAACACGGACTGGCGCAGGGCCTCGCCCACGGGCGGGGCGGAGGTGACGGCCACGTAGAGCATGAGCAGGATCATGACGGCGCCGAGGACGACGACGATCCGGTCCAGGGCCACACCGGCGCGCTTGGAGAGGAACACCAGCAGGGCGATCACGGCGGAGACGGCGCCGCCGATCAGCGGGTCCACACCGAGCATGGCGTTGGCGCCGAGGCCCGTGCCGGCGATGTTGCCGATGTTGAAGACGAGGCCGCCGACGAACACGAGGACGGCCAGCACCCAGCCCAGGCCGGGGAGCACGCTGTTGGCCAGCTCCTGCGCGCGCATGCCGGAGACGCCGATCACGCGCCACACGTTCATCTGCACGGCGATGTCGATCAGGATCGAGACGAGGATCGCGAAGGCGAAGGCGGCGCCGAGCTGGACCGTGAAGGTCGCCGTCTGGGTGATGAAGCCGGGGCCGATCGCCGAGGTGGCCATGAGGAACATGGCCCCGAGGAGGGCGGTGCGCCGGCTGGACGAGGAGGCCTGGACGGCCTCGCCCGCCGCGGCGTCCCCGCGCGCGTGCGCGGTGGGATCTGCGTGGGACACGGTGGTCTCCTGTTCCTGGGGCGCCGGACGTGGTGACGGTCATCACATGACGCTGCGGGAAGCCTACCGGTTGTTCAACAACAGCGGCAACATCGTTCAACGATGCGTCCCGGGTGGGCCGGGCGTCCCGGGCGTCCCGGGCGACCCGGGCGAGGTTGGGCTGTCCTTGGTGGCGGGGGTCCGGGGGCCCGGCCAGGATGGTGGCCATGTCGCACAGCACCGCCCCGGCCGCCCGGAGATCGAGGAGCTCGCCCCCGGTGT
>NZ_JAKRNH010000027.1:0-23259 GCF_022346985.1 Micrococcus sp. ACRRV | reverse complement strand
CCCCCGCCGAGACCGCCTCCGCCGCTCCGGCGGCGTCCGCCCCCGCCGCGGAGACCTCGGCCTCCGAGCCGGGCCCGGGCTACGTGACCCCGCTCGTTCGCCGCCTGGCCAAGCAGAACGGCGTGGACCTCTCGACCGTCCGCGGGACCGGTGTCGGGGGCCGCATCCGCAAGCAGGACGTGCTCGCGGCCTCCCTGGCCAACCAGGCGTCCTCCGGCTCCGCCTCCCCGGCGGCCGCCGAGGAGCAGCAGACCCCCGCCGCGGCCTCCGCCCCGGCTCCGGCCGCCGTCCGCGGCGAGACCGAGAAGGCCCCGCGCATCCGCCAGGTCATCGCCCAGCGCATGCGCGAGTCCCTCGACCTCTCCACCCAGCTCACCCAGGTGCACGAGGTCGACATGACCCGCATCGTGCAGCTGCGCGGCAAGGCCAAGGCCTCCTTCCAGGAGAAGAACGGCGTCAAGCTGACCTACCTGCCGTTCATCACGCAGGCCGTCACGGAGGCGCTGAAGCAGCACCCCAAGCTAAACGCCTCGTTCTCCGAGGACAACAAGGAGATCACCTACCACGCCTCCGAGGACATCGCCATCGCGGTGGACACGGACCGCGGCCTGCTGGTGCCGGTCGTCAAGGACGCGGGCACGCTCAACCTGGCCGGCCTCGCCCAGAAGATCGCCGACGTCGCCGAGCGCACCCGCACCAACAAGATCAACCCGGACGAGCTCTCCGGCGGCACGTTCTCGATCACCAACATCGGCTCCGTGGGCGCCCTGTTCGACACGCCGATCATCAACCAGCCGCAGGTCGCCATCCTGGGCACCGGCGCGATCGTGAAGCGCCCGATGGTCGTCGCCGACGCCGACGGCAACGACACCATCGCGATCCGCCACATGATGTACCTGTCCCTCACCTACGACCACCGCCTGGTGGACGGCGCCGACGCGGGCCGCTTCCTGCAGACCCTCAAGGCGCGCCTCGAGGGCGGCGAGTTCGCGGCCGAACTCGGCCTCTGACCGGAACCTCAGGAGCCTGACGCATGGAGATCCTCCACAACGTCGTCGTCGCGATCCACATCGTCTCGGCGGCCGCGATCGTGGGCGGCTGGTTCGCCCACTTCAAGAACCCGACCGTCACCGTCTCCCAGTGGTGGGGCGCCCTCGGCATGATCCTCTCGGGGGTCGTGCTGTTCGGGTGGGCCATGACCGGGGAGCCGAACCACATGAAGCTGGGGATCAAGTTCCTCATCGGCGTCATCGTGTTCATCGCCGCCCTGCTCGGTCGCCGCAAGGCCAACCGCGGTGAGGTCGTGCCGAAGGGACTCGCCCACGCCGTGGGCGGCATGGGCCTGGTCAACATCCTGGTCGCCGTGCTCTGGTCCTGACGGACCGGGCGCGCAGACGCCGCGGGCCCCGGGGAGGAACACCTCCCCGGGGCCCGCGGCGTCTGAGCGTCCGCAGCTGGGTCCCCTCAGCGGGGGTCCACGGCGGCGGCCCGCCAGCGGCCCTCCCCACCCGGCACGAGGGTGACGGACACGTCCTCCTCCGACGCCGGCACCTCCCCGACGACGGACCCGGCGTCGTCCAGCACGGTGTGGGCGCTCATCCGCAGGACGGCGGGCACGACCACCCACCCCGCCTCGGCTCCGCCCGAACCACCGGCCTCCGCGGGCCGCGGCCGCCCGACGGCCTCGAGCGTGACGACGAGCCCGGAGAACGCACTGCCTCCCTCGCGCAGCTGGTCCTGGATCGCCCGGTCCCGCCGCCACGCCGGGCCGTCCGGGACGGCGTAGGCGTCCACCCGCGCGGGGTCCGGGTCCGTGAGCGCGGCGGTCCGGCCCTCGGCGACGGCGGCCAGGGCGGCCGCCGCGTCCTCCGCGGGGAGCACCGCGGCCGGTCCCGTCCCCGCCGCGGAGGGCACGCCACCGTCGCGGGTCGGCGTGATCGCGTCCTTCGGGTCGGCCGCACCGGTCGGCGTGACCGAGGCCCTCGGGTTGGCCGGAGCGGCCGTGGGTGACGTCGGCGGCGCCGCCACGGCACGCGAGCCCGCACCCTCGCCCTGATCCTCGGGCCGGTCCGTCAGGCCGCCCACGGCCGCTGACACGACCGTTCCGGCCAGGACGGCGGCGCCCACCAGCATCACCGGGTGCCAGCCCCTCGAGCGGGGCGACCGGTTCCGCCTCTTCCGGCCCCCTCTGCCCCGCCCCGCGTCCCGGCGCCCGCCCGCCCTCGGACGGGACCGCCGGGCGTCCCCGGACCCGCCGGGCCGTGCGGGCGGCACGACGGTGGGCAGCAGGTGGGCCACCTCGGCCGGCGCCGACTCGTGCAGCGGCACGGGCTCGGGCGGCGCCGCGTCGTACGCGGCCACGGCGGCCTCCGCGGCGCCCGGCCGCCCGGCCGGGTCCGGGTCGAGGGCGGCGGAGAGCAGCAGCGCCAGCTCGACGGGCACGTCCGGCACCAGCACGGGCAGCGGCGCCCGGTGCTCACGCGGCCCGGGCGCCCGGCCCGTGAGGGCGAACCAGCCCAGGGCGCCCCACGCGTAGACGTCCGCCGCTGCCCCGCCCTCGCCGACGCCGGCCTCGTCCTCCGGAGCGGTGAAGCCCGGTGTCCCCCCGCGGCCCCGGGGGCCCCCGACGACGCGCGCGACCCCGAGGTCCGCGAGGGCGGGCCGGCCGTCGACCCCGAAGAGCACGTTGCCCGGGGAGACGTCCCCGTGGACGACGCCGTGCTCGTGCAGGTGGGCCAGGGCCTGCGCGACGGGGACGAGCACGGTGACGGCCTGCCCGGGGCGCAGGGGACCGGCGTCGTGGACCATCGACGCCAGGCTGCCCGCCGGGAGCCGCTCGCTGAGGACGCCGGTCCCCCGGTCCGTGTCCACCGTCCCGAGCAAGCGCAACAGGTGGGGGTGGCGGAGGTGGCCGTAGACGGCGGCCTCCTTCGCGACGGCGTCCGGGTCCCCGTCCGCTCGGGGAACCTTCAGGACACACTCGGTGCCGTCCTCCCGGCGCACGAGCCAGGCCTCGGCCTGCCCGCCCATCCCGATCCGGGACACGACCCGCAGGCCCGGCGCCTGCGGGGGCCGATCCACTGGGCCGAGCTCCGCGGGCGACCCGACGTCCCCCACCCCGGGCTCCACCGCAGCGGGCCCCTCCCCTCCCCGGGGCGGATCGGCCCAGGCGCTCACATCCCGTCCGCCGTCGGCGAACCAGTCGTCCGTCGCCGGGCGTCCCACGGGCGATACCCCGCCGCTCCGCTCCGCGTCCTCCGCCTCCACGGCCACTCCCCTCCGTCGATCCCGCGGGCCGTGCCCCGCGGCTCTCCGCGGGGCACGGCATCCCCTCCGCCGTCCAGCCTGCCCGATCCCGGCGAGCTCCTCTCGGGTTGTCCACAGGGGTCGGCGGCGGCCTCCCCGCTCTCCCGACGCTCCAGCGGCACCGCGGCCGGGGACTACAGTGGTCGCCATGCCCCACGCCCTCCTGCCGCCCGTCCGCGTGCTCGGCCTGGCCCCTGACCTGATCGACTACGAGGAGGGCTGGGCCCTCCAGCGGACCCTCCACGCCGACGTCGTGGCCGGCCGTTCCGACGGTGAGATCCTGCTGCTCGAGCACGAGGCGGTCTACACCGCCGGACGTCGCACCGAGGACGCGGACCGCCCCACCGACGGCGCCCCCGTGGTCGACGTGGACCGCGGCGGCAAGATCACCTGGCACGGCCCGGGGCAGCTCGTCGGCTACCCGGTGGTCCGCCTCCGGGACCGGGCGCACGTCAAGGACTACGTCTGGTTCCTCGAGGAGGTCCTGATCCGCACCGCGGCGGACTTCGGCGTCGAGGCCGAGCGCGTGGACGGACGGGCGGGGATCTGGATCACCGCCCGTGAGGGCGACCCCCGTCCGGACCGCAAGCTCGGGGCGATCGGGCTGTCCATCCACGACGGCGTGTCGATGCACGGCTTCTCGTTCAACTGCTCGAACTCGCTGACCCCCTACGAGACGATCATCGCGTGCGGCATCGCCGACGCGTCCACCACCACGCTCTCCGTCGAGACCGGCCGCGAAGTGACCCCGGTCGACGTCCTGCCCGTCCTCGTGCGCCACCTCGAGGACCTGGGCCCGGAGCACATCGCGCTGACCCCCACGGAAGGAACGCCCGCATGACCACCGCCCCCGAGGGACGCCGCCTGCTGCGCGTCGAGGCCCGCAACGCCGAGGTCCCCGTCGAGCGCAAGCCCGAGTGGATCAAGGCCAAGGTCCACATGGGGCCGGAGTACATCGGCCTGAAGAACACCGTGAAGGGCTCGGGCCTGCACACGGTGTGCGAGGAGGCCGGCTGCCCCAACATCTTCGAGTGCTGGGAGGACCGCGAGGCCACCTTCCTCATCGGCGGCGACATCTGCACGCGCCGCTGCGACTTCTGCGACATCGCCTCCGGCCGTCCCCTGCCGCTGGACATGGACGAGCCGCAGAAGGTCGCCGAGAACATCCGCGAGATGGACCTGCGCTACGCCACCGTCACGGGCGTGGCCCGCGACGACCAGAAGGACGGCGCGGCCTGGCTGTACGCGGAGACCATCCGCAGGATCCACGAGTTGAACCCGAGCACCGGCGTCGAGATCCTCCCCCCGGACTTCGGGGCGGTCCCGGAGCTGGTGCAGCAGGTGTTCGACGCGCGGCCCGAGGTGTTCGCGCACAACCTGGAGACGGTGCCGCGCATCTTCAAGCGCATCCGCCCGGCCTTCACCTACGAGAAGTCCCTCCGGGTGCTGACGATGGCCAAGGAGCAGGAGCTCGTCACGAAGTCCAACCTCATCCTCGGCATGGGCGAGACGGACGAGGAGATCGACCAGGCGCTGGTCGACCTGCACGAGGCCGGGTGCGACATCATCACGATCACCCAGTACGTCCGGCCCTCCAAGCTGCACCACCCGATCGACCGGTGGGTCAAGCCGCAGGAGTTCGTGGCCTGGTCGCAGCGCGCCGAGGAGATCAGCTTCGCCGGCGTCATGGCGGGGCCGCTGGTGCGCTCCTCGTACCGCGCCGGGAAGCTCTACGCGCAGGCGATGGAGCGGCTGGGCCGCGAGGTGCCGGAGCACCTCGCCCACCTGCGCGGCGAGCGCACCGCCCGGCAGGAGGCCGCCGCCGTCGTCGCCCGGATGTCCTGAGGCCCGCCGGTAGACTGGACCCCAAATGGCTAAGAACCCCTCCACCTCCCCGTCCTCGTCCGGATCCTCCTCGCTGAAGGAGGTCAAGGCGATGCAGCGCGACCGCCGAGCCCAGCTCAAGGCGGACGCGAAGGCCGAGCGCGCCCAGAAGAGGGCGAACGCCGGCCCCGGCATCATCAGCCAGCTCAAGCAGGTCTTCGCGATCACGCGCCAGCAGAACCCGCGCCTGGTCCTCTGGATGGTGCTCGCGTTCGCGTCCGTCCTCGTGCTCGGCCTGGTCGTCGGCCTGCTGCTGCACAACTGGATCACCTGGCTGCTGCTGGCGATCCCCTTCGGCGTGCTCGCGGCCGTGATCGTGATGAACCGCCTGGGCGAGCGGGCCATGTTCGACCGCCTGGAGGGCCAGACCGGCGCCGCCGGCGCCACCCTGTCCAGCCTGGGCCGCGGGTGGATCGTCGGGGAGCAGCCGTCGGCCGTCAACCCCAAGACCCACGACCTCGTCTACCGCGCGATCGGCAAGCCGGGCGTGGTGCTCGTGACCGAGGGCCCCGCCTCCCGCGTGGGGAAGCTGGTGTCCAAGGAGCAGAAGGCCATGGAGCGCTTCCTGCCCGGCGTGCCCGTGCACGTCGTGGAGACCGGCCGCGGCGAGGGCCAGATCCCGCTGCGCGAGGTGCCCAAGACGCTCAAGGCCCTGCCGAAGAAGCTCACCGCGCAGGAGGTCAGCGCCGTGGACAAGCGGCTCTCCGCGCTCGGCACCCAGAAGCCGCCGATCCCCAAGGGCGTCGACCCGATGCGCGCCCGCCCGGACCGCCGCGGCATGCGAGGCCGCTGAGCACTCCCGGACACGACGAGGCCCCCGCCGCGCGGCGGGGGCCTCGTCGTGTCCGGCGCGACGGCGCCGCGGTCACATGCGGAGCTCGACCGTCCCGGCGACGCGGTCGTGCATGCCCCGCCCGTCCGGGCCGACGACGACAGCCGGGAGCACGAGGCAGAGCAGCGCGGTGCGGATCAGGACGCGGTGCACCGGGGCGGTGCCGCCCGCGCCCTCGCGGACCACCTGGATCCGGCAGAGGGCCTTGCCGACCGTGGTGGCGAGCAGCGTGAGGCCCACGACGTGCATGGCGGCGAAGACGAGCAGGGTGGCGATCGCGTCGCCCTCGAACGCGAGGTTCGAGACCACGAGGGCCAGGGCCCAGTCGATCATCAGGGCGCCCGCCCGGCGGGCGGCGGTGGCCATCGACGCCGGACCGTGCTCGGGCAGGCCCAGCAGGTCGCCCGGCCAGCGGCCCCCGGCGCGTCCCCCTCCGGGGCCGTCGATCCAGCCCGCCAGGTCGGCGCGGCTGATCAGGGGCTCGGCGCGGCCGGCGGCGTCCCGCTCTGACCGGTCACGGGGGGCGGGGTCGGATGCTCGATGTGCCACCCCACCAGGGTAGTCGGGGCCGGAGGACGCGTTACACGCCGGAAACACACAGGACACGCGGCCCGCACACGGGCTGAGTAGGGTGGGGGCATGCCGGGCGCCACGGCGCGCGGCCCCCATTCCACCGTAGGAAGGCCAGGAGAGAACCATGTTCACCTCCGTCGAAGACGTGCTCGCATACATCAAGGACGAGGGCGTCGAGTTCGTCGACATCCGCTTCACCGACCTGCCGGGCATGCAGCACCACTTCAACGTCCCCGCCTCCACGGTGGACGAGGACTTCTTCGTCACCGGTCAGCTCTTCGACGGCTCCTCGATCCGCGGCTTCGCCGGCCTCGCCGAGTCGGACATGCAGCTCATCCCCGACGTGACCACGGCCTTCGTGGACCCCTTCCGCGTCCGCAAGACCCTGACCATGAACTTCTCCATCGTGAACCCGCGCACCGGCGAGGACTACCGCCGCGACCCGCGCGGCGTCGCCCAGCGCGCCGAGGCCTACCTGGCCTCCACCGGCATCGCGGACACCGCCTTCTTCGCCCCCGAGGCCGAGTTCTACGTGTTCGACGACGTGCGCTACGAGTCCTCGGCCCGCAGCTCCTTCTACCGCGTCGACTCCACGGAGGCCCACTGGAACACCTCGCGCGACGAGGAGGGCGGCAACCTCGGCCACAAGACCCCCCGCCAGGGCGGGTACTTCCCCGTGACCCCGGTCGACAAGCAGGCGGACCTGCGCGACGAGATCTGCGCCGTCCTCGCCGAGGTCGGCCTCGAGGTCGAGCGCTCCCACCACGAGGTGGGCTCCGCGGGCCAGGCGGAGATCAACTACCGCTTCAACACCCTGACCCACTCCGCGGACGACCTGCAGAAGTTCAAGTACGTGGTGAAGAACGTCGCGGAGATGTTCGGGAAGTCCGCCACCTTCATGCCGAAGCCCGTCTTCGGCGAGGCCGGCTCCGGCATGCACTGCCACCAGTCGCTGTGGCTGGGCGGCGAGCCCCTGTTCTACGACGAGAAGGGCTACGCGAACCTCTCCGACACCGCGCGCTGGTACATCGGCGGCCTCCTGCAGCACGCCTCGGCGGTGCTGGCCTTCACCAACCCGACCGTGAACTCGTACCGCCGCCTCGTGCCCGGCTTCGAGGCCCCGGTCTCGATGGTCTACTCGCAGGGCAACCGCTCCGCCGGCGTCCGCATCCCGGTCACCGGCTCCAACCCGAAGGCCAAGCGCCTCGAGTTCCGCGCCCCCGACGCCTCGGGCAACCCCTACCTGGCCTTCGCGGCCCAGCTGATGGCCGGCCTGGACGGCATCCGCAACCGCATCGAGCCGGCCGAGCCGATCGACAAGGACCTCTACGAGCTGCCCCCGGAGGAGGCCGCCGACATCCAGAAGGCGCCCACCTCCCTGGAGGAGGCGCTGAACGCCCTCGAGGAGGACCACGAGTTCCTCCTCGCCGGGGACGTCTTCACCGAGGAGCTGATCCGCACCTGGATCGACTACAAGCGGGAGATGGAGATCGCCCCGCTGGCCGCCCGCCCGAACCCGTACGAGTTCGAGCTCTACTACTCCTGCTGAGCCGCCCGTCGACCTCCGGCCCCGTCCTCCCCCGCGAGGACGGGGCCGGCATCGTCGTGGCCCACGTGACATCTCTGCAGACCAGGGAATAGGCGCCGCCGACGCGACGCTGTCCGGGGCAGCGCCAGCGGGCACGTGCCGCCGGCGATCCGCGACCCGAAGGAGCACCCATGACCGCCGACGTCCGACCCGTCGTCCCCCCGGAGAGCGCCCCGGCCGGCGTCCCGCTGTCCCTGCTGGACCTGGCCACCGTGCGCGGGGACCAGCGGATCGGCGAGGCGCTCGGGCAGTCGGTGGAACTGGCGCAGATCGCCGAGGCGGAGGGCTTCACGCGCGTCTGGTACGCGGAGCACCACAACATGCCCGGCATCGCCTCGTCCGCCACCGCCGTGCTCCTCGCCCACGTGGCCGCCCACACGGAGCGCATCCGCGTGGGCTCGGGCGGCGTGATGCTCCCGAACCACTCGCCGCTGGTGGTGGCCGAGCAGTTCGGCACCCTCGCCGAGCTGCATCCCGGCCGCGTGGACCTCGGCCTCGGCCGGGCGCCCGGCACGGACCAGCGCACCCTGCAGGCGCTGCGCCGCTCCCCCGAGGCGGCCGACCGGTTCCCCCAGGACGTCCTGGAGCTGCAGGGCTATCTGCGCGGCGAGTCCCGGATGCCGGGCATCGACGCCTACCCCGGCCGCGGCACCGACGTGCCGCTGTGGATCCTCGGCTCCTCCGCGTTCGGCGCGAACCTCGCCGCACAGCTCGGCCTGGGCTACGCGTTCGCGAGCCACTTCGCGCCGCAGATGCTCGAGCACGCGGCCCGCCTCTACCGTGAGCACTTCACCCCGACGGACGCGCTGGACGCCCCGCACTTCATCGCCGCCGCCAACGTGGTCGTCGCCGACACGGACGAGGAGGCCCAGCGGCTGTGGGAGGCCACCCGCCGGTCCCGCGTGCGGATGTTCCTGGGCCGGGGCCGCCACCTCACCGAGGACGAGCTGGACATGCTCATGGACTCCCCCGCCGGCAAGCAGGTGCTCGGCATGCTGCGGCACACCGCCGTCGGCACACCGGACGTCGTGCGCGCCTGGCTCGACGACTTCGCCGCCCGCGTGGAGGCGGACGAGCTGATCGTCACGGCCGCCGCCGTCGACCACCCGGCGCGCGTGCGCACCCTGGAGCTGCTCGGCGAGCACGTCATCCGGCGCTGAGCCCGGAGACGACCGGCGTGCCCGGAGCCGCGGGCGGGCCCCGGCGGCGGTCGGCCCGCCCGGCGCTCAGAGCCCGTAGAAGCGCTGCTCGAACACCTGGCGGGCCTGCCGCGTGACGCGCAGGTAGCGCTCCTCGAACGCCACGCCGCCGCCGCAGGCGTCCCCCGCGAGCCGCGCGAGGGCGCCCAGGTCCCGGGCATTGGTGGGCAACACGTCGGACCCTTTGCCGGTCCACAGCACGAGCGCCGAGCGCACGCGCGTGGCCAGCAGCCAGGCCTCCTCCAGCAGGGCGGCCTCGGAGGGGGGCAGCAGGTCCAGGCGGGCCAGGGCACGCAGGGCGGGCAGCGTTCCGGTCACCCGGAGCTCGGGCTCGTCGTGGGCGTGGCGCAGCTGGAGGGACTGCACCAGCCACTCGACGTCGGAGAGCCCGCCGCGGCCCAGCTTGACGTGCCGGGCGGGGTCCGCGCCCCGGGGCAGACGCTCCGCCTCCACGCGCGCCTTGATGCGGCGGATCTCCCGGGCGTCCCCGGCGGAGAGCTCGTCGCCGTAGCGCACCCCGTCCGCCCAGGCCGTGAACTCCTCGGCCAGGCCCGCGGGGCCGGCCACCACGCGGGCCCGCAGCAGCGCCTGGCGCTCCCACACCTCGGCCCAGCGCGCGTAGTACTCGCGGTAGGAGTCCAGGGTGCGCACCAGCGGGCCCTGCCGGCCCTCGGGGCGGAGGTCCGCGTCGACGTCGAGGGGCTGCTCGCTGGGCAGCGGCGGCGCGGCCGGCTGCTGGAGCAGGGCCATGATCTGGCGCGCGACGGCCTCCGCCTGGGCGGCCGCCGCGGTCTCGTCGGCGCCGGCCAGGGGGCGGTGGACGAACATCGCGTCCAGGTCGGAGCCGTAGGCGATCTCCCGGCCGCCCTGGCGGCCCATGGCCACGACGACGACCTCGGTGAGGGGGTCCGCGCCGTCGAGCACGGCCTGCCCGGCCACGCGCAGGGCGCCCTGGACGGCCGCCTGATCCACGTCGGCGAGGGCGTGGCCGACCTCCTCCAGGCCGACGACGCCGGTGATGTCCGCCAGCGCCGTCCGCAGGATCTCCCGTTGCCGGATCTGTCGGACGTGCCGGATGACCTGGGCCGCGGACTCCTCCGGGGACCGACGGTCGAGCCGGGCCGTCACCTCGGATGTGAGGGCGGAGAGGCCGCGGGGCGCGAGCTCGCGGGTCTCCCCGATCCAGGCGACCGACTCGGGGGCGTGCTCCAGCAGGTCGCCGACCCGCCGGGACCCGGCCAGGACGAGGCAGAGGCGGCGGGCGGCGTCGGTGGAGTCCCGCAGCATGCGCAGGAACCACGGGCTGGAGCCGAGCGACTCGGAGAGCCGCCGGAAGGCGAGCAGGCCGGCATCCGGGTCCGCGCCGTCGGCGAACCAGCCGAGCATGGCCGGCAGCAGCTGCCGCTGGACGGCCGCGCGCCGGGACACGCCCCGGGTGAGCGCCTCGATGTGGGCGAGCGCCCGCCGCGGGTCGCGGTAGCCCAGGGCGGAGAGGCGGGCCTGCACGGCGTCGGCGGACAGGCGCACGTCCTCGTCGGACAGCGCCGCGGTGGTGGAGAGCAGGGGGCGGTAGAAGACGGTCTCGTGCAGGGCCCTGACCTCCCGCCGGACCCGGGAGAAGCGGTCCTGGAGGTCGTCTCCGGCGACCGGGTGGACGTCGCCGGCCCCCCGCATGGAGCGGGCGACCACGCGGCGCGGCCCCTCCTTGACGGGCATCAGGTGTGTGCGGCGCAGGTGGACCAGCTGGATGCGGTGCTCGAGGAGGCGGAGCCAGCGGTAGGCCGCGTCGAAGGCGCGCATGTCCCGGGAGGAGATGTAGGAGGCCGCGTGCAGGACGCGGAGCGCGTCGAGGGTCCCCCGCACCCTCACGGACTCGTCGGCGCGGCCGTGCACCAGCTGCACCAGCTGGGCCGTGAACTCCACGTCGCGCAGGCCACCGGCGCCGAGCTTGATCTCCCGGTCCCGCTCGTCCCGCGCGATGGTGTCCAGCACCCGGGTGCGCATCGCGCGGACGTTCTCCACGAACCCCTCTCGGGCCGAGGACTCCCATACGCGCGGCCAGACCGCCGCGACGTACCGCTCGCCCAGGGCGGGCGAGCCGGCCACCGGCCGGGCCTTGAGCAGCGCCTGGAACTCCCAGCCGTGGGCCCAGCGCCGGTAGTACTCCACGTGCGAGTCCAGCGTCCGTGAGAGTGCCCCGTCCCTGCCCTCCGGCCGCAGGTTCGCGTCCACCTCCCAGAGGCCGGGCTCGGGGGCGGGGCCGGAGAGCACCCGGGAGATGCCCGCGGCCAGCTCGGCCGCCAGGCGCGCGGCCTCCTGGGCGGACGGGGCGTCGGGCGCCCCCGGCTCCAGGACGTCGTGGACGAAGACCACGTCCACGTCGGAGACGTAGTTGAGCTCGCGGGCGCCGCACTTGCCCATGCCGATCACGGCCAGCTCGACGCAGTCCACGGCGGCGCCCTCGCGCGCACGGAGCTCGGCCCGGCTGACCGCGAGCGCGGCCTCCAGGGCGCCGCCGGCCAGGTCGGCGAGCCAGCGGCCGACGGCCGGCATCACGAGGGTCGGCTCCCGCGACGCGAGGTCAGCCAGGGCGATCGCCGTGAGCTGCCGCCGGTAGGCCCGGCGCAGGGCGACGGAGGCGTCGGCGCCGGTGAGCCCGGCCACGGGCTGGTCCGCGGCCGGGTCCGCGCCCACCGCCTCCAGGAGGAGTGCGCGCAGCGCGGCGGGCTCGTCGTGCCAGTCCCCGCCGTCCGTGGGGTCCTGCTGGGCGAGCGCCGGGGCGGTGGCGGCGGCCCGCGCCGGGTCGAGGACCAGGTCCAGATGCTCCGGGCGGCGGATGAGGAACTCGCCGAGGGCCTCGGAGGCGCCGAGCAGGCGCAGCAGGTCCCGGGCCCGGTCGGCCTCGGCGAGCACCCGGTGCACCTGCGGGTCCCGCTCGGCCAGGCGGATGTACAGCAGCAGCGCGCTGTCCGGGTCCGCGGCGTGCGCCAGGGCGGCCAGCGCGGCGTCGGCGTCCTGCTCGGCGAGCTCGGGCGAGGACAGGAGCCGCTCCGCGCGCGTCAGGTCCGCCACGCCGGCATGGACGAGGGCGCGTCGCGGGCCGGGGACGTGCGAGTCCGGCGTCGGGGCCATCGGACTCAGAGCCCGGTCATGTAGCGGCGGAGCTCGTAGGGGGTGATCTCCACGCGGTAGTCGTCCCACTCCTGGCGCTTGTTGCGCAGCAGCGCCTCGTAGACGTGCTCGCCGAGCACGTCGGCGACGAACTCCGACTCCTCTGCCGCACGGACGGCGTCGTGCAGGGTGCCCGGCAGGGACACGTGCCCCAGCACACGCCGCTCCTGGGGGGTGAGGGCGCCGACGTCCTCGGAGGCGGGCTCGGGGAGGTCGTAGTTCTCCTCGACGCCCTTCAGGCCGGCGGCCAGCAGCAGTGCGTAGGCCAGGTACGGGTTGGCGGAGGCGTCCAGACCCCGGTACTCGATGCGGGCGGAGCCGGCCTTGTCCGGCTTGTAGAGCGGCACGCGGACCAGGGCCGAACGGTTGTTGTGGCCCCAGGAGACGTAGGCGGGGGCCTCGTCGGCGCCCCAGAGCCGCTTGTAGGAGTTCACGAACTGGTGCGTGACCAGGCTGATCTCCACGGAGTGCTTCAGCAGGCCCGCGATGAACCGGCGGCCCGTCACGGAGAGGCGGAACTCGTCGGCGGGGTCGTAGAACGCGTTCGAGTCCCCCTCGAACAGGGAGAAGTGCGTGTGCATGCCGGAGCCCGGCTGGTCGCCGAAGGGCTTGGGCATGAACGTGGCGTAGTGGCCCTGACGGGCGGCGACCTCCTTCATGATCGTGCGGAAGGTCTGCACGTTGTCTGCCGTGGTCAGGGCGTCGGCGGCGCGGAGGTCGATCTCGTTCTGGCCGGGGCCGTTCTCGTGGTGGCTGAACTCGACCGAGATGCCCATGTCCTCCAGGAGGGTGACGGCGTCCCGCCGGAAGTCCTGGGCCGCGCCGCCGGGGACGTGGTCGAAGTACCCGGCCGAGTCCACGGGCACGGGGCGCCCGTCCGGACCGGGGCGGTCCGAGGCCAGCAGGTAGAACTCGATCTCCGGGTGCGTGTAGCAGCTGAAGCCCATGTCCGAGGCCTTGTCCAGCACGCGGCGCAGGACGTTGCGGGGGTCCGCGGGGGCCGGGCGGCCGTCCGGGGTGAGGACGTCGCAGAACATGCGGGAGGTCTGCCCGGCCTCACCGCGCCACGGCAGGATCTGGAAGGTGGCCGGGTCCGGCTGGAGCAGCATGTCCGACTCGGAGATGCGCGTGTACCCGTCGATCGACGAGCCGTCGAAGCCCAGCCCCTCGGTGAACGCCGCCTCGACCTCGGCCGGGGCGAGGGCGACGGACTTGAGGGTGCCGATCACATCGGTGAACCAGAGGCGCACGAAGCGCACGTCGCGGTCCTCGATGGTGCGGAGCACGAAATCCTGCTGACGATCCATGCGGCCACTCTAGACTCGCGGGCATGGACTCCCGCACCGTCACGCCCCCGGCGTCGTCCCCCGCAGCCTCCGAGGCCGCCGCCCCCTACGGCGGGGCCGCGACCGCCGCGGCGGCCGCACCCGTCGAGGCCCCCGCCCGGTACCGCACCGTGCACCTGCAGCGCGCCAAGGACGAGGGCCGCCGGTTCGCGATGCTCACGACCTACGACGCGATGACGGCCGCCCTGTTCGACGAGGCCGGCGTCGAGGTCCTGCTCGTGGGCGATTCCCTGGGCAACACGGTGCTGGGCCACGGCTCCACGCTGCCCGTCACCTTGGAGGACATGATCGTCTTCTCGGCGGCGGTGGCTCGCGGGGCGCGACGGGCGTTCGTGCTGGCGGACCTGCCCTTCGGCTCCTACGAGGCCTCCCCCGAGCAGGCGGTGCGCGCCGGCGTCCGCCTCATGAAGGAGGCCGGGGTGCACGGGGTGAAGGTGGAGGGCGACGAGCGCTTCGCCCCGCACATCGCGGCGATGGTCGCCGCCGGCGTGCCGGTGATGGGGCACATCGGCTTCACCCCGCAGTCCGAGCACGTGCTCGGCGGCTACCGGGTCCAGGGCCGCGGCGAGGGCGCCGCCGAGCGGCTGATCGCCTCCGCCCGCGCCCTGGAGGACGCCGGGGCGTTCGCCGTCCTGATGGAGATGGTGCCCTCGGACGTGGCCGCCGCCGTCGACGCCGCCCTGCGCGTGCCCACGGTCGGCATCGGCGCCGGCCCGAAGACCACGGGCCAGGTGCTCGTCTGGCAGGACATGCTGGGCCTGGGCGCCGGGCGCACGCCGCGGTTCGTGAAGCGATACGCGGACCTGCGCGCCGTCATGGGCGACGCCGTGCGCGCCTACCGCGCCGACGTGCTCTCCGGCGCGTTCCCCGACCCGGCCCACGCGTTCGAGTCCTGACCCGCGTCCGGGACGACGGCGGCGCCCGTCCCCCTCGGGGGCGGGCGCCGTCGTCGTCGGGGACGGACGCCTCAGGAGGCGTCGTTCAGCGGGCTGGCGTCCCACGCGTCGTCGTGGGCGTCCTCCGCGTCGGCGGCCTCGTTGCGGGCCTGGACCCGCGCCAGGGCGTTCTCGGCGTCCTGCCGGGTCTGGTAGGGGCCGAGGAGCTCCTTCCAGTCCGACTGGGGGCCCTCCTCGATCTGGTGGGTGCGGACGTTGAACCAGTAGCCGCTGCCGGGCTCGTGCGTGTCGGTCATGGCCCACACCCTAGACCCGGCGCCATGCGCGGGGCAGGGCCTGACGCGCCCTCCCGGGGACCGGGCGATACGCTGGAGGGCATGTCCACCACCGCGCGTCCCACGTCCCAGCCCAGCCACAACGGCCCCCGCCCCGAGGGCCCGCCCGCCCCGGAGCCGGGCTCGTGCGCGCCGCTGGGCACGCTGACGCCGGGGGCGCCGTCCCCCGCCCCGGCCGTGCCGGCCTCGATCGTCCGCCCGGAGTACGTGGGGAGGGCGACCGTGGACGAGGGCAACGCCTCCGACGTCTACGATGCCGAGGGGATCGGCCGCATCCGGGAGGCCGGCCGCATCGCGGCCCAGGCCATGGAGCACACGGCCGAGCACATCCGCCCCGGGATCACCACGGACGAGCTGGACCGGATCGCCCACGAGTTCATCGTTGCCGCCGGCGCCTACCCCTCGTGCCTGGGCTACCGGGGCTTCCCCCGCTCGATCTGCACCTCGGTCAACGAGGTCATCTGCCACGGCATCCCGGACGGGACCGTCCTGGAGGACGGGGACATCGTCAACCTGGACATCACCGCGTACAAGGACGGCGTCCACGGCGACCACAACCGCACCTACCTCGTGGGCGACGTCGACGAGGAGTCCCGCCTGCTGGTGGAGCGCACCGAGGAGGCGCTGCGCCGCGGCATCAAGGCCGTCAAGCCCGGGCGCGAGATCAACGTGATCGGCCGCGCCATCGAGTCCTACGCCCGGCGCTTCGGCTACGGCGTCGTCCGCGACTTCATCGGCCACGGCGTGGGCGTGGACTTCCACTCCGGCCTGGTCATCCCCCACTACGACGCCGCCCCCGCCCACAACCGGCTGATGGTGCCGGGCATGGTGTTCACCATCGAGCCCATGATCACCCTCGGCGGGATCGACTGGGAGCAGTGGGACGACGGGTGGACGGTCGTCACGAAGGACCGGCGCCGCACCGCCCAGTTCGAGCACACCCTCGTGGTCACCGAGGACGGCGCGGAGATCCTCACCCTCCCCTGAGCGGTGCAGGGGGCCGTCCCTGGGGCGCCTCCGGCGCGGTCCGTACACTGTCCGGCGTGAGCTTTCCCAACACCGGCGTGATCCCACGCCTGCCCCCGGCCCCGTCCAAGCACCCGTCCGTCCTCGGCGTCGACATCGGCGGCACCGGGATGAAGGGCGGCATCGTCCGGCTGGGGCACGGCCCCAAGTCGGGCACCCTGCGCGGCGACCGGTTCCGGCTCGACACCCCGCAGCCGGCGTCGCCCGCCACGATGGCCCGGACCCTGGCGC
The DNA here is from genome assembly GCF_022346985.1 of Micrococcus sp. ACRRV. NCBI lineage: Bacteria > Bacillati > Actinomycetota > Actinomycetes > Micrococcales > Micrococcaceae > Micrococcus > Micrococcus sp. ACRRV. The sequence continues at coordinate 6,872 of NZ_JAKRNH010000027.1, read as the reverse complement.
AGATCGTCTCCGAGCTGGACCACCGCGAGAAGGCCCCCGACGCGGACTCACGCGTGGGCGTGTGCTTCCCCTCGATCGTCCAGCACGGCGTGTGCCGCTCGGCCAACAACATCGACCCCTCGTGGATCGGCGTGAGCCTGCAGGACACCTTCGAGGAGGCGCTCCAGCGCCCGGTCACCGTGGTCAACGACGCCGACGCCGCCGGCCTGGCCGAGGCGCGCTACGGCGCCGGCGCGGGCGTGCCCGGCCTCGTCATGGTCATCACCCTCGGCACCGGCATCGGCGGCGCGATGATCAACGACGGCGTGCTCGTCCCGAACTTCGAGGTCGGCTCCTTGGAGCTGGACGGCGTGATGGCCGAGTCCCGCGCGTCCGCGAAGGCGCGCGAGCGGGAGGGGCTGGACTGGCCGGAGTACGCGTTGCGGCTCCAGCGGTTCTTCTCCCACCTGGAGCGGATCTTCTCCCCCGACCTGTTCATCGTGGGCGGCGGCATCTCCAAGCGCCCGCACGACTACCTGCCGCTGCTGCAGCTGGAGACCCCCATCGTTCCCGCCATGCTGCAGAACAACGCGGGCATCGTGGGTGCCGCGCTCGCCGCGCACGCCGACCCCGCGGACGGCCTGCTCCGCTGACGCGTCCGACCCCGGACGCACCGAGGGCGGTTCCGGCTTCCCCTCCGGAACCGCCCTCGGCGATGTGGGCCGTCGAAACGGCCTCGGAGACACTCTAGCGCGAGAAGAGCCGAGGCTGCACCGCGGGACGCCCGGGGGCCTCCCCCTCCTGGGCGCGCAGGTCCGCGATGGCGTCCTCGAAGTCGCTCAGGGACTCGAAGTCCCGGTACACGGACGCGAAGCGCAGGTAGGCGACCTGGTCCAGCCGGCGCAGCGGGCCGAGGATGGCCAGTCCCACCTCGTGGGCGTCCACCTCGGCGTTGCCGGAGGCCCGGACCGTCTCCTCGACCTCCTGTGCGAGGACGGCGAGGTCGTCACTGGAGACGGGCCGCCCCTGGCACGCCTTGCGGACGCCGTTGATGACCTTGGACCGGTCGAAGGGTTCGGCGACCCCGGAGCGCTTCACCACGGTGAGCGCGGTGGTCTCCATCGTGGTGAACCGCTTGCCGCAGGCCTGGCACTGGCGCCGGCGGCGGATCGCGGAGCCGTCCTCAAGGGAGCGCGAGTCCACCACGCGGGAGTCCTCGTGGCGGCAGTACGGGCAGTGCATGGGCGCTCTCCTTCACGTCGGGCCGGGCCCTCGGGCGGGCACGGGCCCATGCTACGGGGCGGGTCGGGGGCTCAGCCCAGGCAGGACGGCCCCAGCAGGATCTTGAGGTCGCCGAACAGGGCGGGGTTGGGGGTGACGCGGTACTGCGGCCCCAGCTGGAACTCCTGGACGCCACGCTGCCCGGTGAGGGACAGGCGGACCTCCGTGGAGCCCTCGTGGGTGCGCAGCACGTCCCCCAGCTGCCCGACGACGCGCTCCGTCGCCTTGAACGCCGGCATCGTGATCCGCACCGGCCCGCCCGTGGCGTCCGTGAGCTCCGGGATGGCCAGCTCCATGGCCGAGAGCACCACCGAGCCGTCGTCGCGGCGCTGCACGCGCCCCTTGACCGCCACCACGAGGTCCTCCGCGAGCATCATGGCGATCGGCGCGTAGACCTGCCCGAAGAACATGACGTCCAGCGAGCCGCCGAGGTCCTCGATCTCGCACCGCGCGTAGGCGTTGCCCGAGCTCTTGGCGATCCGGCGCTCCAGCGTCGTGATCAGGCCCGCGATGGTGACGTGCGCGCCGTCGGCGGGGCCGTCGTCGTCGAGGATGCGGGTGATCTGGGTGTCCGCGAACTGGGAGAGGACCCCGTCCAGCCCCTGCAGGGGGTGGTCGGACACGTAGAGGCCGAGCATCTCGCGCTCGAACGCGAGCCTCTCCTTCTTCGGCCACTCGGGCAGGTCCGGCACGGCGACGCCGTCGGAGGCGTCCGAGTCGTCGGCCGCGTCCGCGGCGCCGCCCAGGGCGAACAGGTCGAAGGTGAACTCGCCGTGGTCCTCCTTGCGCTTCTGCTGCACGGTGGCGTCCACGGCCTCCTCGTGCACCGCCAGGAGGGCGCGACGGGCGTAGCCGAGCGAGTCGAACGCCCCGGCCTTGATCATCGACTCGATGGTCCGCTTGTTGCACACCACCAGCGGCACCTTGGCCAGGAAGTCGCCGAAGCCCGTGTAGAGCCCCTTCTCCTCGCGGGCCTGGACCATGCCCTTGACGACGTTCCCGCCCACGTTGCGGACCGCGCCCATGCCGAAGCGGATGTCGTCGCCCACCGGGGTGAAGTTCAGGAAGGACTCGTTCACGTCCGGCGGCAGCACCGTGATGCCCATGTGGCGGCACTCGTTCAGGTACATGGCCAGCTTGTCCTTGTCGTCGCCGACCGAGGTGAGCAGCGCGGCCATGTACTCCGCCGGATAGTGGGCCTTCAGGTAGGCCGTCCAGTAGGAGACCAGGCCGTAGGCGGCCGAGTGCGCCTTGTTGAAGGCGTAGTCCGAGAACGGCAGGAGGATGTCCCACAGGGCCTTCACGGCGCCCTCGGAGTAGCCGCGGTCCAGCATGCCCTGGTGGAAGGCCTCGTACTGCTTGTCCAGCTCGGACTTCTTCTTCTTGCCCATCGCGCGGCGGAGGATGTCCGCCTGGCCGAGCGAGTAGCCGGCGACCTTCTGGGCGATGGCCATGACCTGCTCCTGGTAGACGATCAGGCCGTAGGTCGTGTCCAGGATGTCCTTGAGCGGCTCCGCGAGCTCCGGGTGGATCGGGGTGATCTCCTGGAGCCCGTTCTTGCGCAGGGCGTAGTTCGTGTGCGAGTTCGCGCCCATGGGGCCCGGCCGGTAGAGGGCGATCGTCGCCGAGATGTCCTCGAAGTTGTCCGGGCGCATCATCTTCAGCAGGGCGCGCATGGGCCCGCCGTCGAGCTGGAACACGCCCAGGGTGTCGCCCCGGGCCAGCAGGGCGTAGGACTCGGCGTCGTCCACGTCGAGGTGCTCGAGGTCGAGGTCGACGCCCCGGTTGGCGCGGATGTTCTCGATCGCGTCCGAGATGATGGTGAGGTTACGCAGCCCCAGGAAGTCCATCTTGATCAGGCCCAGGCCCTCGGCCGTGGGGTAGTCGAACTGCGTGATGACCTGGCCGTCCTGGAGTCGGCGCATGATCGGGATCACATCGATCACCGGGTGGGAGGACATGATGACGCCGGCGGCGTGGACGCCCCACTGGCGCTTCAGGCCCTCGATGCCCTTGGCGGTCTCGAACACCTGCTTCGCCACCGGGTCGGCGGCGACCAGCTCGCGGAACTCCCCGGCCTCGGCGTACCGCTTGGCCTCGGGGTCCTCGATGTCCTTGAGCGGGATGTCCTTGGCCATGACGGCCGGCGGCAGCGCCTTCGTCAGGGACTCGCCCATGGAGAAGGGCTGGTCCATCACGCGTGCCGAGTCCTTGAGCGCCTGCTTCGTCTTGATCGTGCCGTACGTGACGATCATCGTGACGCGCTCGTCGCCGTACTTGCGCGTGACGTAGTCGATCACCTCGGAACGGCGGCGGTCGTCGAAGTCGACGTCGAAGTCCGGCATGGACACCCGGTCCGGGTTGAGGAAGCGCTCGAAGATCAGCCCGTGCCGGAGCGGGTCCAGGTCCGTGATGCGCAGCGCGTAGGCCACCATGGAGCCGGCGCCCGAGCCGCGGCCCGGGCCCACGCGGATCCCGTTCTCCTTGGCCCAGTTGATGAAGTCGGCCACGACGAGGAAGTAGCCCGGGAACCCCATCGAGATGATGACGTCCAGCTCGTAGTCCGCCTGCTTGCGGACGTGGTCCGGCACACCCTCCGGGTACCGGTAGGCCAGGCCCTTGGCGACCTCCTTGATGAGCCAGCTGGTCTCGTCCTCCCCCTCCGGGGTGGGGAACCGCGGCATGTAGTTGGCGGAGGTGTCGAAGCTCGTCTCGCAGCGCTCGGCGATGAGCAGCGTGTTGTCGCACGCCTCGGGCAGCTCGGCGAACAGCTCGCGCATCTGCCGCGGGGACTTCAGGTAGTAGTCCGTGCCGGAGAACGCGAAGCGGGAGCCGCCCTGGTCGTAGGTCGGCTCGTTGAGCTTGGAGCCGGACTGGATGGCCAGCAGCGCCTCGTGCGCCTTGGCATCGTGCTCATGGGTGTAGTGCAGGTCGTTCGTGGCCACGAACGGCAGGCCCAGGTCCTTGGCCAGGCGGCGCAGGTCCTCGACCACACGCTTCTCGATGTCGAGGCCGTGCTGCATGACCTCGCAGTAGAAGTTGTCCCTGCCGAAGATGTCCCGGAACTCGGCGGCGGCCTCCACGGCCTCCTTGTACTGGCCCAGCCGCAGACGGGTCTGCACCTCGCCGGAGGGGCAGCCCGTCGTCGCGATCAGGCCCGAGGAGTACTGGCTGAGCAGCTCCCGGTCGATGCGCGGCCACTTCGCGTACACCGAGTCCAGCGAGGCGATCGAGCCCATCCTGAACAGGTTGTGCATGCCCTGCGTGGACTCGGCCAGCATGGTCATGTGGGTGTAGGCGCCGCCGCCGGAGACGTCGTCGCCGCGCTGGTGGGGCTCGCCCCAGCGGATCTTCTCCTTGTCGGAGCGGTGCTGTTGGCCCGGCGTCAGGTAGGCCTCGAGCCCGATGATCGGCTTGATCCCGGCGTCCGTGGCCTTCTTCCAGAAGTCGAACGCGCCGAAGAGGTAGCCGTGGTCCGTGATCGCCAGGGAGTCCATGCCCAGCCGGTTCGCCTCGGCGAACAGCTCGTCCAGCTTCGCGGCGCCGTCGAGCATGGAGTACTCGGTGTGGGTGTGCAGGTGGACGAACCCGCCGTCCCTCGTGGCCTCGGCCGTGGTCTCCTGCTGCACGCTCAACGCCGCTCATCCTTCCCGCCGCGCACCCCTGGGCACGGACCACCCCCGGACGGGGCGGCGCGGCGTGCGGACCGGTCCAGTCTAGGCGTCCGGGGCGGCGCCGCGGTCCTCCCCGCGCAGGACGCGCAGGGCGTGGGCGAGGTCGTCCGGGTAGGGCGAGACGATCTCCAGGCGCTCCCCCGTGGCGGGGTGCGGGAGCGCCAGGCGGTGCGCGTGCAGCCACTGCCGCGTCAGGCCCAGCTCGGCCGCCAGGCGCGGGTCCGCGCCGTACGTGAGGTCACCGGCGCAGGGGTGGCGCAGCGCGGAGGTGTGCACGCGGATCTGGTGGGTGCGCCCGGTCTCCAGGTGGATCTCCAGCAGCGTCGCCCGGCCGAACGCCTCGACCGTCTCGTAGTGGGTCACCGACGGGCGTCCGCCCTCGAGCACCGCGAAGCGCCAGTGGTGGTTCGGGTCCCGACCGATCGGGGCGTCGATCGTCCCCTCCAGCGGGTCCGGCATGCCCTGGACCACCGCGTGGTACACCTTCTCCGGCACGCGCTCGCGGAACTGGTCCTTCAGCGCCGTGTAGGCGCGCTCGGACTTGGCGACGACCATGACGCCGGTGGTGCCGACGTCGAGCCGGTGGACGATCCCCTGCCGCTCCGGCGCGCCGGAGGTGGAGATCCGGCGCCCGAGCCCGGCCAGGCCGCCCACCACGGTCGGCCCGAACCAGCCCGGCGACGGATGCGCCGCCACGCCGGTGGGCTTGTCCACCGCCAGCAGGTCGTCGTCCTCGTACAGGACGGTCATCGCGTCCACGCGCTCAGCCCTCACTTCCAGGGGGTCGGGGTCCACGGGCACGTCCACGGCCAGGGTCTCCCCCGCCACCGCCTTGGCGGACTTGGCCAGGACGCGGTCCCGGCGGCCGGTGCGGGACTCGGCGCGCACCAGGCCCCGGGAGAACAGGTCGGCGAGCGACGCGCGGGACACCCCGAACGCGTCGGCCAGCACCGCGTCGGCGCGGCGGCCGGCGTCGTCCTCCGTGACCGCCAGCCGCTCCGTCAGACCGGGACGCAGGCCCACTCCTCAGGCCTCCGCGGCCGCGTCGGACTCGCGCGTGCCGTCCAGCCGGCGGCCGCTCATCAGCAGCAGGCACAGCGTGAGGATGGAGCAGACGATGAAGGAGTCCGCCACGTTGAAGATCGCGAAGTTCGGCACGGAGACCATGTCCACGACGTGGCCCTGGCCGAACGACGGCGGCCGGAACAGGCGGTCCGTGAGGTTGCCCATGACGCCGCCGAGGAGCCCGCCGAGCGCGACGGACCAGGCGCGGGAGCGGGAGCGCAGCAGCGCCACCAGGGCGACGACCGCGACGACCGCCTGGATCAGCGTGAACAGCCAGGTGACGTCCGTGCCGATCGAGAACGCGGCGCCGGGGTTGAGGATGTAGTGCCAGCGCAGCAGCCCCGGGATCACGACGATCGACTCGCCGAGCTCCATGGTGCGCTCCACCAGGAGCTTGGTGCCCTGGTCCAGCGCGTAGGCGAGCGTCGCGACCCCCAGGGCCGCACCGACGACGCCCCGGCCCGGGCGGGCGGGGGCGTCGCGGTGGTCCGTCAGGGCGTCCTGCGGGGCCGCAGGGCTCACACGGTCCCCTTCGCCGGCTCGAGGCGCTCCTGGGCGGTGATCTCGCGCAGCTGGCCCTCGATGTACGCGGTCAGGCGGGAGCGGTAGTCGGTCTCGAAGGCGCGCAGGCGCTCGACGTCCGCCTCGAGGCCCTTGCGGCGGGACTCCAGGTCGGACAGGGTGCGGGTCCGGGTCTCCTCCGCCTGGCGGACGACGGTGGTCGCCTCGGCCTCCGCGTCGGCGATGATCCGGTCGCGGCGCTGCTCGCCCTCGGCGACGTACTCGTCGTGCAGGCGCTGGGCCATCGCGAGGACGCCGGCCGCCGAGGTGGCGGAGTCGGTCGGCGTCCTCGCGATGGCCCAGCGCCTGCAC
>NZ_JAKRNH010000026.1:0-24608 GCF_022346985.1 Micrococcus sp. ACRRV | reverse complement strand
GGGGGGGGGGGGGGGGGGGGGGGGGGGGGGGGGGGGGGGGGGGGGGGGGGGGGGGGCGGGGGGGGGGGGGGGGGGGCGCCCCCCCCCCCCCGGGGGGGGGGGGGGGGGGGGCGCGCCGGCCGCCCCCCGGGGGGGGGGGGGGGGGGGGGGGCGGGGCCCGGGGGGGGGCGCCCCCCGGACCGCCGGCCCGACACCCGAGGGGGACCCATGCAGGACACCGTCACCATCCGCGGCTTCGTCGCCACGGATCCCACCACCCGCCACACCGCCTCCGGCGCCGCCGTGGTGGGCTTCCGCCTGGCCAGCACGGAGCGGCGCTTCGACCGCGACGCCGGCATGTGGGTCGACGCCCACACCAACTGGTACAGCGTCTCCGCGTTCGGTCAGCTCGGCTCCAACACCGCCCAGTCCGTGAAGAAGGGCAACCCCGTGATCGTCACCGGCCGCCTCCGCGTGCGGGACTGGTCCACCGAGGACCGCTCCGGCACCTCCGTGGACGTCGTGGCGGACGCCGTCGGCCTCGACCTGGCGTACGGGGCCTCCGCGTTCATGCGCAACGGGCGCCGCGCGGACGCCGTCGAGCGCGCGGACGCCCCGGTGGACGCCGACGCCGGCGCCTCCCTGGACGCCGCCCCGGCGGACGGGTTCGGCCTCGCGCTGCCGCCCGCGTTCACCGGGGGCGACGCCCCGGCGTCGTCGGCGGAGGACGCGCACGAGGCCGCGGGGGCACTCGCGGTCGCCTGAGCGGGCGCCCCGGGAGGACTCATCCGGCCCCGAGGGCCGGATGAGTCGATTCCCGCCCCCACCCACTAGCCTGGAGCGCATGGCGGAATTCATCTACACGATGGTCAAGGCCCGCAAGAAGGTGGGCGACAAACTGATCCTCGACGACGTCACCATGTCGTTCTTCCCCGGGGCCAAGATCGGCATGGTCGGCCCCAACGGCGCCGGCAAGTCGACGATCCTCAAGATCATGGCCGGCCTGGACGAGCCCTCGAACGGTGAGGCCCGGCTCTCGCCCGGCTACTCCGTGGGCATCCTGCTCCAGGAGCCGAAGCTGGACGAGGACAAGACCGTGCTCGAGAACGTCCAGCAGGGCGTCGGCGAGATCTACGGCAAGATCCAGCGCTACAACGCGATCTCCGAGGAGATGGCCGACCCGGACGCGGACTTCGACGCGCTCATGGAGGAGATGGGCCAGCTGCAGACCGAGATCGACGCGGCCGACGCGTGGGACCTCGACTCCCAGCTGGACCAGGCGATGGACGCCCTGCGCTGCCCGCCGCCCGAGGCCCAGGTCTCGCACCTGTCCGGCGGCGAGAAGCGCCGCGTGGCCCTGTGCGCGCTGCTGCTGAGCAAGCCCGACCTGCTGCTCCTCGACGAGCCCACCAACCACCTGGACGCCGAGTCCGTGCTGTGGCTCGAGCAGCACCTGTCCTCCTACCCGGGCGCCGTCGTCGCGGTCACCCACGACCGCTACTTCCTCGACCACGTCGCGGGCTGGATCTGCGAGGTCGACCGCGGCCGCCTCTACCCCTACGAGGGCAACTACTCCACCTACCTGGAGACCAAGCGCCAGCGCCTGGAGATCCAGGGCAAGAAAGACGCCAAGCTCGCCAAGCGCCTCGCCGAGGAGCTCGACTGGGTGCGCTCCAACGCCAAGGGCCGCCAGGCCAAGTCGAAGGCCCGCCTGGCCCGCTACGAGGAGATGGCGGCCGAGGCGGAGAAGACCCGCAAGCTGGACTTCGAGGAGATCCAGATCCCGCCGGGACCGCGCCTGGGCAACGTCGTCATCGAGGCCACGAACCTGCAGAAGGGCTTCGACGGGCGCACGCTGATCGACGGCCTGTCCTTCTCGCTGCCGCGCAACGGCATCGTCGGCGTGATCGGCCCGAACGGCGTGGGCAAGACGACCCTGTTCAAGACCATCGTGGGCCTGGAGCCCCTGGACGGCGGCGACCTCAAGATCGGCGAGACCGTGAAGATCTCGTACGTCGACCAGAACCGCACCAACATCGACCCGGAGAAGTCGCTGTGGGAGGTCGTCTCCGACGGCCTGGACTACATCAAGGTCGGCAACGTCGAGATGCCGTCCCGCGCCTACGTCTCCGCGTTCGGCTTCAAGGGCCCGGACCAGCAGAAGAAGGCCGGCGTGCTCTCCGGCGGTGAGCGCAACCGCCTGAACCTGGCGCTGACCCTCAAGGAGGGCGGCAACCTGCTCCTCCTCGACGAGCCCACCAACGACCTCGACGTGGAGACGCTCACCTCCCTGGAGAACGCCCTGCTCGAGTTCCCGGGCTGCGCCGTCGTGGTCTCCCACGACCGCTGGTTCCTGGACCGCACCGCCACGCACATGCTGGCGTACGAGGGCACCGAGGAGAACCCCGCCAACTGGTACTGGTACGAGGGCAACTTCGAGTCCTACGAGGCCAACAAGGTGGAGCGCCTCGGCCCGGAGGCCGCGCGTCCGCACCGCGTCACGCACCGCAAGCTCACCCGCGACTGACGCCTCCCACCGGATCCTCACGGACCGGGGACGACGCCGGCCGGCGTCGTCCCCGGTCCGACCCCTCAGAGGGCGGCGAGGCGCGTGTTGTCGATCCGTCCCAGGTAGTGGTCCTTGGTGGCGACCTTGCGCTCCAGGTCCTGGATGATCGCGGGGGCGAAGTCCACACCGTAGAGGGACTGGCACGAGCCCAGGCCGCCGGGGGAGAAGACGTTCACCTCCATGAGCTTGTCGCCGACGATGTCCAGGCCCACCAGGAACATGCCGTCGGCCAGGAGCTTGGGGCGCACCGCCTCCACCAGCGCCAGCATCTCGTCGGTGACGTCCACCTTCTCGGCGGTGCCGCCGGCGGACATGTTGGAGCGCACATCGTCGGAGGAGGACCGGCGGCGGAACGCGGCGATCCGGCCGTCCACCTCGAGCGGGCGGCCGTTCATGACGAACATGCGCACGTCGCCGTTCTTCGCCTCCGGCAGGTACTCCTGGGCCACCACGTAGCCGTCGCGGGCGATGGCCTCCACGATCTGGGAGAGGTTCGGGGACTCCTTCCGGTCCACCAGGAACACGCCGGACCCGCCCGAGCCCTGCAGCGGCTTCAGGACCGCCTTGCCGCCGCGCTCGTCGATGAACTCGGAGATCAGGGCCTCGTCCCGAGAGATCAGCGTGGTGGGGCGCACCAGTTCGGGGAAGTGCTGGAAGTACGCCTTGGAGAGCGCGTTGGCGAGGGTGTGCGGGTCGTTGACCACGAGCACGCCGGCTGCGGCGATGAGCTGCCCGAAGGACACCGCGGCGGTCGGCGCCCAGGGGCGCTCGGTGGCGTCGTCGGCGGGGTCGTTGCGCAGCATGACGACGTCCAGCTCGTCGACGGGCATCTGGGCGGCGTTGGCGGGGTCCTGGACCTCCTCGAGCAGGCGCTCCAGGGAGCGGTGCTTCTTCTGCGTGCCGTGGGCCAGCACGGACAGCGAGCCGTCCGGCTCGTAAGCGACGTCGCCCGCGCCGACGAGGTATGCCTCGTGCCCGGCCTGCAGCGCGGCCATGGCCAGGCGGGTGGTGGTGTAGACGGGCTTCTCCGTGGCGACGTCGTTGACGACGAATCCGATCTTCATGTCTCTCCCAGGGGTGTCGGGGGGTGGAGGGGCGGGCGGCGTGGTGCCGCGGCCGGCGGGGTCAGGCGTCTGCCGTGGTCAGGCGTTCACGAGGGCCGCCGGATCGGTGACGTCCGCGAGGGCCCGCAGGCGGGCCAGGTGGACGGGGTCGGTGAGCCAGCGGGACCGGATGCGTGCGGGGCGCAGGATGCCACGCGTGCGCAGGTCCTCCAGCAGCGGCAGGTCCGCCAGGGAGAACTTGCCGAGCAGGAACAGGTCCAGCTCGTTGCCGCGCTGGACGTGGTCCACCAGGTCCAGCAGGCCGCGCAGGTACACGGCGTCCTTCGTCATGCCGCCGGAGCGGAAGGCGCGCATCACCGTGGTGAACGCCGACGACGCCGGGATGCCGTCGTCCACGAGCGCGCGGTGACACTCGCGGAAGTCGGCCCCGGCCACCATGCGGTGCACGGTGACCACGCGGGCGGCGAGCTGGCGCAGCCGGAATGCGGTGAGCTGCCCGGCGGCGATCTCGGCGAGCACGGCCAGGCCCTCCTGCGTCTCGTCGTAGCCGGCGAGGCCCGTGGCGAGGCAGGCGATCGGCTGCGCGGAGCCGTTGACGTGGGTGACGAGGTGGGTGCCCACCTCGTGCTGGACGAGGGCGTCGGCGCGGCGGCGCTGGACCGTGGACTCCGGGCCCACCAGCAGCGTGTCGCCGGAGACCATGACCCCGGAGACGTCGCGGCGGATCTCGGCATGCGCCTCGATGTCCGCGTCCTGGTCCCGGTAGCGCTCGATCTCCTCCCGCGCCAGGGCCAGGAACGTCGGGGCGTCGACGGCCTCGTCGGCGTCCGGCTCGGGGACGGGGACCTGGTCGAGGATGTGCTCCGCGGTCTCCCGGAGGGCGGGCGTGATGGCGCCGTAGAGCTCGATGCTCAGGGGCATGAAGTCGGACGTGTCCCGGGCCTGCAGCATCTCCAGCTGGAGGTCGATCTCCCGCTCCTTGTTGCGCAGCAGGGTGCCGAGCACGGGGTCCTCCACGTCCTGGACGGGGATGTCGTAGAGGACCTGACGCAGCACCTCGGGGTCGTCCTCGAGGCGGCGGTAGGCGAAGGGCTCCAGCTCGTCCCGCTCCAGGAAGGCCCGACGCGCGGACTCGACGTTCGTGGGCGTGACGTCCAGCAGGAAGCGGAACGTCGAGGCGAGCATGCCGAGCTCGTGGTCGACGGCGCGGTCGGCCAGGGACAGCCCCCCGCCGGGGTGCTCGCCGCTCCACCGGGACAGCATGCGGGAGGCGACCACGCGGGAGGTGCCGCGCACCCCCGGGGTGACCCCGCCGTCGTCGTCGTGCGCGGCATGCTCGGCGGGCATGGTGCCGTGGGTGTCCTCCGTCGCGGTCCTGCCGGCGTTCCCGGTCACGGCGTCGGCACCTTCACGTCGGCGAGGGCCTGCGCGACGGCGTCGGCCGCGTCCGCCAGGGCGGCGGAGAGCTCGCGGACCACGGCGGCGTCGGGCTGGCCGGTCCACTCGTCCATGAACTCCTTCTTGAACTCCAAGGCCAGGACGCAGGCCTGGTCCGGGTGACGGCGGTGCGCCCAGCGGGCCTCGTTCTGGCCCCAGAACTTCACGTTCTCCCGGACATCCAGGCGGCGCCCGAGCCCAGCCACCAGGGGGCGGGCCATGGAGTCCATGAAGCCGTCCACCACCGGGGCCCAGGGCTCACGGTCCACGGAGCCGGTGCCGACGTTCACGTCCGGATTCTGCTCCTGCGGGGCGGGCGCAGCCTTCGCGCCGTCGCGGCGGTGGTTGTAGGAGTGGACGTCGAACACGACGTAGGGGCCGCGGCCGGCGAGCACGTCCAGGCGGCGGCCGAGCTCGGCGTACCAGGCGTCGTGGACCTGCCGGCTGCGCTCGGCGACGTCCTCGTCCAGGCGGCCGCCGCGCCACACGTCCAGCCCCCAGGACTGCTCGGGGGACGTGTAGACGCTCGTGGCGCGGGGGCGGTTGAGGTCGACCTCGAAGCGCGAGCGGTGCATCACCAGGCCGGAGCCCACGCCCGCCCCGATCGCGTCCGTGAACGGGTCCTCCTCGCGGAACCGGTCGGCCTCGGCCAGGACCATCCGCTCGGCCACCTCCGGGCGCAGGGCGTGCCCGGAGTGGACGGACGTGAAGACCACCTGGCCGGCGGCGGCGGGGTCGTCCTTCCAGGGTCCGACGGCGGAGAAGGGCTCGCGGTGCACGCCCGTGGACACGGAGTCCACGCCGGGTGCGGGGGCGGGGGTCTGCTCGGTCATGAGGAAGAACGTACGACGGCGACGCCCGCCCGTGGCAAGGATCGCCGGGCCCGGCGGCGGTCGGGGACCGGACGTCAGCCGCGCCAGGTGCGCCGCAGGACGGTCTTCATCGCGGCCCGCTGGGCGACGTTCTTCGCCTTCGCGGCGGTGGCGGCGTGCCCCTCGGGGAGGCGGATCATGCCCTCTTGGGCGACGGTGGCCACGAGCTCCCCGTCGCGCGTGAACACGTGGCCGCGGCCCAGGCCGCGGGCACCCTGGGCGGTGGGGGAGTCCTGCACGTAGAGCAGCCACTCGTCCACGCGGGCCGGGCGGTGGAACCACATCGCGTGGTCGAGGGAGGCCACCGACATGCCGGGCTGGATCCAGGCGACGCCGTGCTGCCGCAGGATCGGCTCGAGGAGCGTGTAGTCCGAGGCGTAGGTGAGCGCCGCCAGGTGCAGCGCGGGGTCGTCCGCCAGGGGCGTGAAGGTCTTCATCCACACCATGTTGCGGTTCTCGGTCTCCGCGGCCGGGTCCACATAGATGGCCGGGGTGACGTGGCGGATGTCGAACGGCCGGGACCAGGCCCACTCCTGGGCCACGGGGTGGTTGATGCCGCCCAGCACGTCCGCCGTGGTGGGCAGGTCCTCGGGCCGGGGCACTCCCTCCGGCATGGCCACCTGGTGGTCCAGCGCGCTGCCGGTGGGCTCCTGGAAGGAGCAGGTCAGGGCGAGGATGGCCTTCTCGTTCTGGGAGGCCAGGACCCGGCGGACGGAGAAGGAGCGGCCGTCCCGCAGCGTCTCGACGGTGAACGTGATGGGCTGCAGGGCGTCCCCGGGGCGGATGAAGTAGCCGTGGAGCGAGTGGGCGGAACGGGCGGCCGGCACGGTGCGGGTGGCGGCGGCGAGGGCCTGGCCCAGCACCTGGCCGCCGAACACGCGGGGGCCCACCTGCGCGGGGGTGTGGCCCTCGAACCGGGGCTCGCCGGTGACGGGGTCGGGTCCGGCGTCGGTGAGGTCCAGGAGCCCGCGCAGCGCCTCGGTGGGATCCTGCGGCGCGGTGGCGGGACGGGCCGGGGGCTTCGGGCTCATGGGGATCCTCCTGGGGGTGTGGTGCGGGCTCCGCCGCGGCGCGCGAGCGGACCTGGGACAATCGTGGCATGCCCGATCAGCCCTCCTCCCGCCGCGACGCGCGTGACGCCGCCCGCGCCGCCGTCCCCGTCCTGCGCCTGACCGACGAGCGCGCCGTCCGCGACCTGGACCAGTTCGCCACACGCGCCCGCCGAGTGGCGGACACCGGCATGCGCCTGCACGTGGTGCCGGAGACCGGCCCCCGCCGGACGCCGATGCTCGCCCAGTGGGTCTCGGTGCTCCAGCCCCACGGGCTGGGCGACGGCGTCCCGATGGTCCTGGGGCTGCGCACCGTGGGCTTGACCTCGGCGGACGCGGTCGAGGACCTGGACGCCGTGGTCTCCCTCGGCGCGGTGACCGAGCGGACCGCCCGGATGCTCGGCGGCACCCCCGTCGCCCTGGACCTGCCCGTCCCCCCGGGTCGGGAGCGGGTCACGTGGACGGCCCTGACCCCGCCCCGGGCCGGGTGGACGGTGCGGGCGGAGGTGCCGGACGACGAGCTCGCGGAGGTGGCGGTCAAGGGCGCGGAGGCCATCCGCGACGCGCTGCCGCAGGACCCCGGTGAGGCGATGGTGCGCCAGGTCCGCGCCCAGATGTGGGGACCGAGGCTCGGCGGCGAGATCGGCTTCCCCGCGGGCATGGCCTTCGGCGCGCACGCCCTGGGATTCCTGCGCCCCGGCGGCCGGGCGCGGCTGAGCACCGCGGGGCCGTGGGTCCGCCTGGACACCCCGGGCGGGTTCGTCCTCGGCCGCTCGGCCGTCGGGGTGTGAGCGTGGCGGGGGAGGCGGAGCGGTTCGCGCAGCAGGCCCATCAGTTCGCGGAGGCCGCGTCCGGGCTGGACGACCTCGCGCTGCTCGATCCCTCGCTCTGCCGGGGCTGGAGCCGTCTGGACCTCGTGGTGCACGTTCGGCTCGGCCTGGAGGAGATGGCCGCAGGCCTCGGCGTCCGGGCCGACGATGCGCCCGACCACGACGACGTGACCTACTGGAGCTCCTTCGCGGCCGACGAGCAGGACCCTGTTCCGGGACTCATGTGGCTCCGCCGCACCGCCTCCGCCTATGCCCGCCCCACGGGCGCGACGGCGCACCTGAGGGACGCCGCCGAGCGGGCGTGTCCGGCGTCGGCCCTCCAGGACCCCCGGCCGGTCCGCTTCCAGGGCAAGGTGCTGTCCGTCACGGACTTCCTACGCACGTGGTCCGTGGAGCTCGCCCTCCATCTGGTCCAGCTGGACGTCGGCGTCGTGCCTTCGGCGGCGGGTCTCGCCCGCCGCACGCTGGAGGCCCTGACCGGGGCCCCGCTGCCGGTGCGGCTCACCGACCACAGCGCCCTCCGCGTGGCCCTGGGCGCCGACCCGTGGCCCGCGGACGAGCCCGGCGGCGGCGCCTACCCCCTGGGCCTGTGAGCCCCGCTCACGCCGAGTTCTGCAGGGAGTGCGCCGCGCGCTCCAGGTAGTCCCAGAGCTCGGCCTCGTGCAGCGGAGACAGCTCCACCGCGTCGACGGCGGCGCGCATGTGGCGCAGCCAGGCGTCGCGGGCGGCGGGGTCGACCGTGAAGGGCATGTGCCGCATGCGCAGGCGGGGGTGGCCGCGCCGCTCCGAGTAGGTGCGGGGCCCGCCCCAGTACTGCTCCAGGAACATGCGCAGGCGTTCCTCGGCGCCGTCCCAGTCCTGGTGTGGGTACATCGGGGCCAGCAGAGGGTCCTCGCGCACCCCCTGGTAGAACACGTGCACGAGCTTCTCGAAGGTCGGGTGCCCGCCGACGGCCTCATAGAAGCTGGTGGCCTGGCCGGGTGCGGCCGTCGCGGGGCTGGCGGCGGGGGTGGCGCCGGGCGCCGGGGTGGCGATCGGCGTGGCCGACGGCGGTCGCTCGCCGCGCTCGGTGGCCTCGTCGCGGGCGCGGGCCTGCTCGGCGCCGGAGGGTGCATCGGCGCGGACCACGGGCTCGGCCTCGGTGGGGCGGTCCGCCAGGCCGGTGACCTGAGTGGGTCGGTTCGCGACGCGCGGGCGCAGCACCGCCAACGGCGCGCCCAGGCGGGCGGAGTGGTCGGGCAGCGCCGCGCCGTCGCCCCGGGCGGGGGAGGACCCGGGGCCGGCCTCCACGGTGATGGGGGCGGAGATCGAGTTGGCGATGAAGCACATCCGGTGCGCCTCGGCGTGCAGCTCGTCGGCGCGGGCACGGTCGGCCTCGTCCCGGAGGCCGACCTCGGGGCGCAGGGTGATCGAGGCGAAGCGGCCGGCGCCGTCGGAGTCCACCTCGAGGGTGCCCTCGGCGGCGCAGGCCATGCCGGTGACCACCAGGCCGCCGGTGGCGGCGGCGTGCAGATAAGACAGGACGTGGCACTCGGCCAGCGCGCCGAGCAGCAGCGTCTCCGGGTTCCACTTGGCGGCGTCGCCGCGGAAGGGGCGGGCTGCGGAGGCGTGGATCTCGCCGACCTCGGACTCCTGGATCACCACGGAGCGGTCGAAGTCGCGGACCCCGGTGGTGCCGGTGCCGCGGTCGCCGGTCCACTCCGCGCGCAGGGAGAACGTGTGCTTCATGGGCCCCACCCTAGCGAGGCGGCCGGGCAGCCGAAGCCCCGGCACCAGTCGTGGTGCCGGGACGTCGGGGAGGCGGTCACCGCGTGCATGGTGACCGCCTCGGGTCATCAGGCCGCCGCGCGGGCCTTCAGCGCGCGGGCCATCTCGTCGCGGGACTCGGCGAGCGTGCGGGCCAGGCCCGCGTTCGTGCCGCGCACCTCGTCGGAGAGCGCGGTGGCGCGGTCCACGACCTCCTGGCACACCTGCGAGGACGGGAAGCCGAGCACGGCCACGGTCTCGGCCATCTCGTGGGAGCGGGAGCCCCACACGTCCTGGATGGAGCCGAAGAACGCGTCCGTGAACGGGGCCAGCAGGGCCGGGTCGTGGGCGCGCTGGAAGCCCAGCAGCACCTGGCGCTGCGTGGTGTTGGACAGCGTGCCGGCCACCACCTGGTCCCACGCCGTCTGCTTGGCCTCGGCCGTGGGCACGGCCGCACGGGCCTGGGCCGCGGCGAGCGCGCCGGTGGCGGTGGGGTCCTCGGTCTCGGCTGCCGCGATCTCCGTCTCGCCCGCACGGCCGGCGGCCACCAGGGCCGTGAGCAGCTCCCAGCGCAGGTCCGTGGTCAGGTCCAGGCCGGGCAGCTCGGAGGAGCGGTCCCACACGTCCGCCAGGGCGGCGAGCTGCCCCTCCTCGCGAGCGTGCAGGGCGAACGCCTTGACGAACTGCAGCTGCGCGTCCGAGCCGGGCTCGGCCTGCTCCACCAGCATCCAGAGGCGGTTCGCCGCGTCGGCGCGCACCTGCGCGGACCGCTCCTCCGGCAGGTACTGCGAGATCGCGGTGGCCAGCTGGCGCAGCAGCGTCTGGATCACGGTGGAGTCCTGCTCGCGGCCGATGTTCGTCAGGATCAGGTCCACGAACCAGGCGGCCGAGGCCTCGCCGTCGCGCACGGTGTCCCAGGCCGCACCCCACAGCAGGGTGCGGGCCAGGGAGGAGTCCACGTCCGCCAGACGGGCGCCCGCGGTCTCCCAGGACGCGTCGTCCAGGCGGATCTTCGCGTAGGCCAGGTCGTCGTCGTTGGGCAGGATCAGCGCCGGGCGACGACGCCCGGCGGCCTCCGCCACCTCCGTCACCTCGCCGGCGGCGTCGAGCTCGAAGCGCTCGGTGCGGGTCAGTCGGCCTGTCGCCTCGTCGAGGTCGTAGAAGCCCACGGCGATGCGGTGCGGGCGCAGCACGTCGTCGCCGGGGGCGGCGGGGGAGCCGTCCGGGGCGGACTGGTGCAGGCGCAGGGAGGTGATGGTGCCGGCGTCGTCCGCGTCCACCTGCACGGCCAGCGTGTTCACGCCCGAGGTCTCCAGCCACAGGCGGGTCCACTCGGAGAGGTCGCGCCCGGAGGCCGCCTCCAGCTCGGTCATGAGGTCCGGCAGCTCCGTGTTGGACCACGCGTTCTTCTCGATGTACGCGCGCACGCCGGCCATGAAGTTCTCCTGGCCCACCCACGCCACCAGCTGGCGCAGCACGGACGCACCCTTGGCGTAGGTGATCCCGTCGAAGTTCACGAGGACGTCGTCGAGGTCCCGGATCTCCGCCGTGATCGGGTGCGTGGAGGAGAGCTGGTCCTGGCGGTACGCCCAGTTCTTCTCCATCGAGGAGAACGTGGTCCACGCGCCCTCGTACCGCGTGTTCTCCGCGGCGGCCAGCGTGGACATGAACTCGGCGAACGACTCGTTGAGCCACAGGTCGTTCCACCACTTCATGGTCACCAGGTCGCCGAACCACATGTGGGCCAGCTCGTGGAGGATCGTGATGGCGCGGCGCTCGCGGACGGCGTCCGTGACGGTGCCGCGGAACACGTAGGACTCCAGGAAGGTCACGCAGCCGGCGTTCTCCATGGCGCCCGCGTTGAACTCGGGCACGAACAGCTGGTCGTACTTGTCGAACGGGTAGGGGTGGCCGTACTGGGCCTCGAAGAACTCGAAGCCGCGGCGGGTCAGGTCGAAGACCTCGTCCGCGTCGAGGTGCTCGAAGAGCGAGCCGCGGCAGTACACGCCCAGCGGCACGGTGCGGCCGTCGGCGCTGGTGAGCTCGGAGTGCACGGACTTGTACGGGCCCGCCACGAGCGCGGTGATGTAGGAGGAGATGCGCGGGGTGGGGGTGAACTCCCACACGGCGGCGTCCACGCCCTCCGGGGCCTCCGGGGTCTCGACGACGCCGAGCGTCCGGTGGACGGCCTCCGGCTGGTTGGACACCACGGCCCAGTGCGCGGGGGCGGTCACGGTGAAGGCGAAGGTCGCCTTGAGGTCGGGCTGCTCGAACACGGCGAACATGCGGCGGGAGTCCGGGACCTCGAACTGGGAGTAGAGGTAGACCTCGTCGTCGACGGGGTCCACGAAGCGGTGCAGGCCCTCGCCGGTGGTCGTGTAGTCGGCCAGGCCGTCCACCACGAGGGTGTTCTCCGCCGCCAGCGGTCCGATGGGCAGGCGCGCGCCGTCGAAGTCCGCCACGTCCACGGCCTGGCCGTTGAGCGTCACCTCGGGGGCCTGCGTGGCCACGAAGTCGATCCACGTCTGCGTGCCCACGGCCTCGTCGGCGGCGGAGAAGGTCACGGTGGTGGTGGAGCCGAAGCGCTCGGCGCCGCGGGTCAGGTCGAGGGCGACCTGGTAGGACTCCACGGTCAGCGCCGCGGCGCGCGCGGCGGCCTCCTCGCGGGTGATGTTCATGGCGGCGGCGGTGGTCACGGTGCGCGTCCTCCTGGGTGTCGGGGTCGATGGCGGCATGCGGTCCCTGTGGTGGGGGCCACGATGCGGTGATGGCCCCCAGTGTGCCACCTGGCCCGGGCGTGGTGGACGGCGCAGGGCAGGCCGGGCTGGCCGACGCGCTCAGCCCCCGATCTCGGCCAGTCGGGTCGCTGCCGCACGCAGCACCTCAGCCACCTCGGGCACGCGTCCCGGCGGCATCCGCTGCTCGGCCGCCGAGGCAGTGAGGGACACCTGGGGGATGCTTCCCGTGCGCGCCGGAACGCCACAGGCGACTCCGGCCACCCCGGGCACGACCGGTACACCGCCGCACCACCCCTGCCCGTCCATCTGACGCAGCAGGGTGTCCAGCAGGTCGTGCAGGGCTCCGTCATCCGTCAGGTTCCAGCGGCGGGGAGGCCGGGCGACGACCGCGTCCACCTCTGCTCGTCGGCGCTCGGGCGGCAGGGGGGCCAGGAGCGCGATGCCGGCGTACCCGGCGGCAAGCCGCTTGACCTCGCCGACCTCCACGGTGAAGACGCGCACGGGGGAGTCGCCGTCGCATCGCAGGAGGTAGGCCACGCCGCCCGCGGCCCGTGCCGCCAGGTAGACCGTGTCCCCCAGCTCGTCCGCGGCGGCCTGGACCACGGCCCGGCTGGCGTCGCGTTCGACCAGGCACCGCGGCGTCACCGGTTCGAACCCGACGGGGCCCCACCGATCACCGAGTGCATAGGCGGCCCCGCGCCGGGTGACGGCACCCTCCTCCGCCAGGTCGGCCAGCAGTCGATGGGCGGTGGGCTGGGGCAGGCCCGTCCGCTGGACGAGCTGGCTCAGCCGCAGGCCGGCGGGTCCGGCCTCGTGCAGCAGGCGCATCACGAGGGCGGCACGGGGCAGGACGCCGGTGGGCGGGGTCAAAGGGGTCACCGGTCCATCGTGCCGCAGCTCCGGCGTCAGAGCGAGTTCCATTAGATGGACTGAACGACCTAGGCTCCTGCTGGCATTGCTGGGCTTGAACGCGCCATGCTGGGAAATGTAGGGCGCGTCACATCGCGGGTGTCGGGCCCAATAGTCCACATATCGGTTTCCAGGAGGAGCCCCATGCCACTGACCGCATCGACCGTCACGCGCACCGTCAGCGTGGACGGTGCCTCCGTCACCTGCCACGACTCGGTGACACCCGGGGAGCTCGACCGGCCTCTCGTGCTGGTCCACGGCACGGGCGGGACGACCGCCTCGCATTTCGGCCACCTGTTCCCGATGATGGCCACGCGGACGCGCGTCATCGCTGTGGACTGGGCGCCGACGGCCGACCCCGCCGCGGACCTGACCGTCGACCTGCTGGTCGGCCAGGTGCGGGCCGCCGTCGACGAGCTCCTCGGCCCCGACGCCGCCTTCGACCTGCTGGGCTACTCGCTCGGCGCCGTCGTCGCCGGGCAGCTGGCCGCCGACCTCGGTCGCCGTGTGGAGAACCTCGTGCTCGTGGCCGGCTGGGCGACGACGGACGTCCACCAGCGCCTGCGCAACGAGGTCTGGCGGCACCTGTACGCCACGAGCCCTGATGCCCTGGCCCGTTACACGGCCTTCTGCGGCCTGTCCCCGCTGGCCCTGCGCTCCCTGACCCCGGCCATGCTCGACGGAGCGCTCGCCTCCCTGACCGCGGACGAGTTCACCGCCCGGCAGATGGACCTGAACGCCCGCGTGGACGTCGCCGACCGGCTCTCCGCCGTCATCGCGCGGACACTGATCGTCTCCTGCGCCGAGGACATCATGGTCCCGTCCCATCACCAGTACGAGCTGCTCGGCATCATCGACGACGCGCGGCTGACGACCATGACGAGCGGCCATGCCTTCTTCCTCGAGCGCCCGGCCGAACTCATGCAGATCGTCGACCTGCACCTGCGCGAGCCCGACCGCCACCCGGCCGGCGCGATCATCCCCGAGACCCACGCCTGAGAGAGGGGCCAGCCATGACCACCACCACGACCACCACCACCGACGTGCGCCCCGCACCGCGCGACGAGTCCGCCGAGATCCTCATCATCGGCTCCGGATTCGCCGGCCTCGGCATGGGCGCCCAGCTGCGGCGTCACGGCCGCGAGGACTTCCTCATCCTGGACCGCGCCCAGCAGGTCGGCGGGACCTGGAGGGACAACACCTACCCGGGCGCCGCGTGCGACGTCCCGAGCCACCTCTACAGCTTCTCCTTCGCGCCGAACCCGCAGTGGTCGGGCTTCTACACGCCGGGCCCGGAGATCCAGGACTACCTCGTGCGCTTCTCCGAGGACGAGGGCCTCACACCGCACCTGCGTCTCGGGGCGGACATGCTCGAAGCGCACTGGGACCCCGAGGCCGAGCGGTGGACGGTGCGGACCCCGCGCGGGACCTACACGGGACGCTGGCTCGTCATGGGCACCGGGCACCTCGCCGACCCCCGCCTGCCGGACGTCCCGGGTCTCGACGCCTTCGAGGGCGAGGTCATCCATTCCGCCCGCTGGGACCACACGGTGGACCTGAAGGGCAAGCGTGTCGCCGTCGTCGGCACCGGCGCCTCCGCGATCCAGGTCATCCCCGAGCTGGCGGCGACGGCGGCCGAGCTCGTCGTCTTCCAGCGCACCCCCGCGTGGGTCACCCCGCGCGTGGTCAAGCCGTACTCCGCGGCCGTGCGCCGCATGTTCGAGCGCGCCCCGCACACCATGCAGCGCGAGCGCGACGACATCTTCTGGTTCGCCGAGTCGAGCTATGCCCAGCGCCGCGGTGTGCCGGCCGCACTGGACCAGGTCCGGGCCCAGGCCCTCGGGCACCTGGCCGCCGCGGTCTCGGACCCCGAGCTCCGTGAGCGGCTCACGCCGCGGTATCTGCCGGGCTGCAAGCGCGTGCTCGTCTCCAACGACTACTACCCGGCCATGGCCCGGGACAACGTCACCCTGGAGGACAGCGCCCTGGACCGCGTCGAGGGCAGCCGGTTGTTCGGCGTGAGCGGTCACGGGTACGAGGTCGACGTCGTCGTCCTCTGCACCGGCTTCGAGGCGGCCCAGCCGCCGTTCGCCGACCGCGTCCACGACGGTGAGGGCCGTTCCCTGGCCGATCACTGGAGCAGCGGCATGGCGGCGTTCGACTCCACGGCCGTGGCGGGATTCCCGAATCTGTTCGCCATCAACGGGCCGAACACCTCGCTGGGGCACAACTCGATCGTCTACATCATCGAGTCGCAGATCGCGTACATCCTGGAGGCCCTGGACCGGGCGGAGCACGACGGGATCCGGACGATGGTCCCCGAAACGCTCGCCCAGGAGGAGTACGTGGACCGTCTCCAGGAGCGGGCCGCCACCTCGGTGTGGCTCGTGGACGGCGGCTGCCACTCCTGGTACGTCGACCCCCGCTCGGGCAAGTTGACGCTGATCTGGCCCGACTACGCCTACGACTTCCGCGCCCGCAACGGCCACTTCACGGGGGAGGGCTTCCTCTCCACGGCGAGCGGGGAGCCCGAGCCCATGCCGGTAAGCGAGCCCGAGCGATCGGTCGCGCTGATCTGAGCAGGACCGCCCCGGCGCAGGGGATCGGGTGGGGCCGTCAGTAGACTGACCCCACCCGACCGTCGTCCTTCTGGAGGAGTCTGCGCATGCGCGTCCACATCGCCACCGACCACGCCGGCATGGAGCTGTCCGCCCACCTGGTGGAGCACCTCACCGTCGCCGGCTACGAGATGGTGGACCACGGACCCACCGAGTACGACGCGCAGGACGACTACCCGGGCTTCTGCATCAACGCCGCCCGCGCCGTCGTCGCCGACCGCGAGCAGGGATTGGACTCGCTCGGCATCGTGCTGGGCGGCTCCGGCAACGGCGAGCAGATCGCCGCCAACAAGGTGGCCGGCGTCCGCGCCGCCCTGGCCTGGAGCCTGGACACGGCGCGGCTGGCCCGCGAGCACAACGACGCGAACGTCGTGGCCGTCGGCGGTCGGCAGCACTCGCTCGAGGAGGCCACCGAGCTCATCGAGGCGTTCTTGGCCGAACCGTTCTCCGAGGACGAGCGCCACGTGCGCCGCATCGGGAAGATCGCGCACTACGAGACCACCGGAGAGGTGCTGATGTGAGTGCCTGAGGGCCACTCCATCCACCGACTCGCCCGGCAGGTGCAGGACGTCTTCGGCGGACAGGCGCTCGCCGCGTCGAGCCCCCAGGGCCGCTTCGCCGACGGCGCCGCCCTCCTCGACGGTCGCGTCCTGGAGCGCGCGTGGGCGCACGGCAAGCACTTCTTCGCGGACATCGAGGGCGGTCTGACGCTCAACGTGCACCTGGGCATGTACGGGGCCATGACCTTCGGCGGCGACGAGGTGTTCGCGGCTGCCTCCTCCATCGGCGCGCCCCGGCGCATCGGCGAGACCGAGGACCACGGCGCGCTCGCCGCGGCCGAGCCCCCGCCGCCCCGACCCACCGTGCGTCTTCGCCTGCGGTCCGCGCACGGCTGGGCCGACCTGATCGGCGCCAGCACCTGCCGGGTGCTCACCCCGCAGGAACTCGCGGAGGTCACCTCCAAGCTCGGCCCGGACCCTCTCAACGACGACGACCCGGCCGCCTTCGTCGCCCGAGCCGCCCGCACGGGCCGGCCGGTCGGCGTCGTGCTCATGGACCAGTCCATGGTGGGCGGCATCGGGAACATCTACCGGGCCGAGGTCCTCTTCCGCGCCGGCCTCGACCCCTGGACGCCCGCCCGGGACGTGGGGGCGGACGCCCTGGCCGCGCTCTACGCCGACGCGCAGGCGCTGATGCGCGATGGCGTGCGCCTGGGGCGCATCGTCACCACGGCCCCGGAGCACCGGCCCGGCGTGGCCGCCGAGGACGCCTGGCCGGAGCACGCGAACTATGTGTACCGGCGGCAGGGGATGCCGTGCCGGGTGTGCGGGCAGGACGCGATCGTCCGGGAGGAGATGGCCGCGCGGAACCTGTTCCGCTGCACCGTCTGCCAGCGCTGAGCCGGCGAGGGGGCTCGGACCTCCGTCCCTCGACCGTCGCCGGGAGCCGGTCCTAGCGTGGCTGCATGAGCACCCACGACCTTCCCGATCCGCTGACCCAGTTCCCGCGCTTCGCTCCTGAGCGCCAGACGCAGGAGGAGCCGGGCCTCTCCGCCCGCATGGACCCCGAGCCGGACTGCGGCGAGGACACCTATGTGGGCAGCGGCCGGCTGAAGGGCCGGCGCGCGCTCGTCACCGGCGGCGACAGCGGGATCGGCCGCGCCGTGGCCCTGGCCTACGCGCGGGAGGGGGCCGACGTCGTCTTCACGCACCTGCCGGAGGAGGCCGAGGACGCGGCGCGCACCACAGAGCTCCTGGATGCCGAAGGTGTGCGCCACGCCGCACGGGAGGTGGACCTGCGCGACGAGGCCGCCACCCGGGCCCTCGTGCGCGACGCCGTCGAGTTCCTGGGCGGGCTGGACCTGATCGCCAACGTGGCCGGCGAGCAGAGGTACGTGGACGACCTCGCGGAGCTGGACCCCCGGCAGGTCCGCGACACGTTTGAGATCAACGTGTTCGCGCTGATCTGGATCGTCCAGGAGGCGCTCCCGCACCTGCCCGCCGGCGCAGCGATCGTGAACACCGCGTCCACGCAGGCCACGACGCCGTTGCCGGGCCTGGTGGACTACGCCGGGACCAAGGGCGCCATCGTCAGCATCACCAAGGCGCTCGCCCAGCAGCTGACCCCGCGCGGCATCCGCGTCAACGCCGTGGTGCCCGGGGCCATCTGGACCCCCATCCAGGTGAGCCTGGGCCGGGCACCCGAGCAGGTGGACGTGCTCGGCCATGACGCCCCGCTCGGCCGGCCGGGCCAGCCGGCGGAGATGGCCCCGGCCTACGTGTTCCTCGCGAGCACGGAGGCGAGCTACGTCTCGGGGGAGGTCCTGGGTGCCACGGGCGGCACCCTGTACTGACGGAACCGGAGACGACGCAGGGTCCGGATCGCTCCGGGCTCTGCGGCATGTGGTGCTCGTGGAGGGGACGACGGGAATCGAACCCGCGTAGCCAGTTTGGAAGACTGGGGCTCTACCATTGAGCTACGTCCCCGCGGGTCCCCTGGACGGCGGACCGGCGGCGTCCACCCTAGCACGCGCGCAGCCCCCGCCTCCCCGGCGGACCCGGCGCCGTCCCGGCAGAACGGCCTCCCCATGACCCCCATCCTGAACCGACTCCGCGGGCGCCGCCCGCTGCCCCTGGCCGGCCGCGCCGTCCTGATCACCGGCGCCGGCTCCGGCATCGGCCGCCTCATGGCACTCGAGGCCGCCCGGCGCGGCGCCGCCGTCGTCCACGTCTGGGACCGGGACGACGCCGCCGCCCGCACCGTCGCGGCCGAGGTCGCCGCCCTCGGGGCGCGCGGGGAGGCCGCATGCGTGGACGTGACGGACACCGCCGCCGTCGAGGCCGCCGCGGCCCGCGCCGAGGCGGTCGACGTGCTGGTGAACAACGCCGGCGTGGTCACCGGCACCCCGCTGCTGGAGACCACGGAGGAGGGGATCCGCCGGACGTTCGAGGTGAACGCCCTGGCCGGGTACTGGACCACGCGCGCCCTCCTGCCCGGGATGCTCGAGCGGGGTCGGGGCGCGGTCGTCACCGTCGCCTCGGCCGCCGGTCTCGTGGGCGTGGCCCGGCAGACCGACTACTCCGCCTCCAAGCACGCGGCCGTGGGCTTCGCCGAGTCCCTGCGGGCCGAGCTGCGCCGCGCCGACGCGCCGGTGACCTCGCTGGTGGTCTGCCCCTTCTACATCTCCACCGGCATGTTCGCCGGAGTCCGCACGAAGGTGCCGGCCCTGCTGCCCATCCTCGAGCCGGAGGCCGTGGCCGCGCAGGTGGTGGACGCCGTCGAGGCCGGGCGCGAGCGCCTCGTGCTGCCCCCGGCGGTGCAGCTGATCGCGCCGCTGCGTGCCCTGCCCGTGCCGGCGTTCGACCGCGTCATGGACGTCCTCGGAGTGAACCGCACCATGGACGGGTTCACGGGCCGCCGCTGAGGGGCGGTGCGCGGTGTCGGCAGCGGCGGATTTTCGCCCCCGACGGCGGGGCACGCTAGGATTCCACAGTCTGCCCCCGGGCAGAGTCTCGGGTGCCCGGCGCGCCGCGGCAGGGCGTCCCCCGCGCGGTGTTCCCGCAGCGGGGTGTAGCTCAGCTTGGTAGAGCGCGCGCTTTGGGAGCGTGAGGCCGCAGGTTCAAATCCTGTCACCCCGACTCGACGTCCGATCCAATCCGACAACCAGTTCAACAGGAGCCGTCCGTGGTCAAGTCCACCGCAGAGAACCTCAGCCCGACCCGCGTCAAGCTGACCGTCGAGGTGCCGTTCGAGGAGGTGAAGCCCGTCCTGGACAAGGCCTACAAGGACATCGCCACGCAGGTGCAGGTCCCCGGCTTCCGTCAGGGCAAGGTCCCGGCGCGCCTGATCGAGCAGCGCTTCGGCCGCGAGGCCGTCGTCGACCAGGCCGTGAACGACGGCCTGAACACCTGGTTCGGCCAGGCCCTCGCCGAGGCCGAGGTCACCCCGATCTCCACCCCCGAGGTCGACGTCACCGCCACCCCGGCCGCGGCCGAGGGCCCGGTGGAGTTCACCGCCGAGTTCGACGTGCGCCCCACCATCGAGCTGCCCGACTACAAGGGCATCGAGGTCACCGTGGAGCCCGCCCAGGCCACGGACGAGGACGAGCAGGCCCAGCTGGACGCCCTGCGCTCCCGCTTCGGCACCCTCAAGGACGTGGACCGCCCGGCCGCGAAGGACGACTTCGTGACCATGGACCTGACCGCCACCGTCGGCGAGGAGCAGGTCGACCAGGCCCAGGGCCTGTCCTACCAGGTGGGCGCCGGCACCATGCTCGACGGCATCGACGAGGCCCTCGAGGGCCTGTCCGCCGGCGAGGACGCCACCTTCGAGACCACCCTCAACGGCGGCGAGCACGACGGCGAGACCGCCACCGTGAAGCTCGTCCTGCAGGCCGTGAAGGAGCGCGAGCTCCCCGAGGCGGACGACGACTTCGCCCAGCTGGCCTCCGAGTTCGACACCATCGCCGAGCTCAAGGAGGACCTGAAGAAGAAGGCCGCGGAGGCCGCCGAGACCCGCCAGGGCGTCGAGGCCCGCGACAAGGTCCTCGCCGAGCTGGGCAAGCTCGTGGAGGTGCCGGTCCCCGAGAACGTCATCGCCGAGCAGCTCGAGCAGCACTTCTCCCAGGGCGGCCACTCCGCGGGCGACGAGCACGACACCCCGGAGCACCGCGAGGAGCTCGAGAAGAACACCCGCGAGGCCTTCGCCAACGAGGTCATCCTCGACGAGGTCGCCGAGGCCGAGTCCGTGACCGTGGACCAGGGCGAGCTGATCGAGTACATCTTCGCGACCTCCGCCGAGTACGGCATGGACCCGAACCAGTTCGCGATGATGCTGGACCAGGCCGGCCAGATCCCGATGATCATGGGCGAGGTCCGTCGCCGCAAGGCCCTGGCCAAGGTCCTCGAGCACGCCGTGGTCACCGACACCGACGGCAACGCCGTGGACCTCACCGCCTTCGTCACCCCCGCCGGCGCCGAGGACGAGGCCGCCGCCGAGGAGGAGAAGGCGGAGGAGAAGCCGGCCAAGAAGGCCCCCGCCAAGAAGGCCGCCGCCAAGAAGGCCGCCGCGAAGAAGCCGGCCGCCAAGAAGGCCGAGGCCAAGGAGTCCGAGGAGGCCTGATCCCTCCCCGCTCCGCGTGACGCGCGACGACGGCGCCCCCTTCCGCTGGGAGGGGGCGCCGTCGTCGTGAGGGGGCGAGGGTGGCGCCGGGGCACGCCATGAGCGAAACGGCCCGGCGGGGGCCCCCGCGCCGGGGACGCGCGGGCTAGTCTCGACCACGATCCGGGACCCGTCCGCGCCGCCTCCCCAGGCGGGCGTCGGGGGCCCGAACCCTGACCCGAACAGGAAGGCGGCCGTGATGACGGACCTCACCCCCCGCATGACGTCGGTGGAGCCGACGCAGCGCGAGGACTACCTCTACAACCAGCTGCTCAAGAACCGGATCATCTGGCTCGGCTCGGACGTGCGGGACGACAACGCCAACGCGATCTGCTCGCAGCTGCTCCTGCTCTCCGCGGAGGACCCGGAGAAGGACATCTACCTGTACATCAACTCCCCGGGCGGCTCCGTCACCGCGGGCATGGCGATCTACGACACCATGCAGTACATCCCGAACGACGTGGTGACCGTCGCCACCGGCCTCGCCGCCTCCATGGGCCAGTTCCTGCTGGCCTCGGGCGCCCCGGGCAAGCGCTACGCCACCCCCCACGCGCGCATCCTCATGCACCAGCCCTCGGGCGGCATCGGCGGCACGGAGTCGGACATCCGGATCCAGGCCCAGCTGATCCTGCACATGAAGCAGATCATGGCCGAGCTCACCGCCGCGCAGACCGGCCAGTCCGTGGAGACCATCCTGGAGGACAACGCGCGCGACAAGTGGTTCACCGCGCAGGAGGCCCTCGAGTACGGCTTCATCGACCGCATCGCCCAGTCCGCGGCGTCCGTGACCGGCGGCGGCGGCGTCGAGGGCTGAGCCCGCGCCCGGACCGCCCGCAGACCTCTCGAGGAGAAGCAGAATGACCCAGTTCCCCGCCGGCCTCCCCGTCGGCACGCCCAGCCAGGCCGCCCCGAGCGCGCGCTACATCCTCCCGCAGTTCGAGGAGCGCACCCCGTACGGCTTCAAGCGCCAGGACCCCTACGCCAAGCTGTTCGAGGACCGCATCGTGTTCCTCGGCTCCCAGGTGGACGACGCCTCGGCGGACGACATCATGGCGCAGCTGCTCGTGCTGGAGGCCATGGACTCCGAACGCGACATCACGCTCTACATCAATTCGCCCGGCGGCTCCTTCACCGCGATGACGGCGATCTACGACACCATGCAGTTCATCCGCCCCGAGGTGCAGACCGTGTGCCTGGGCCAGGCCGCCTCCGCGGCGGCGGTACTGCTGGCCGCCGGCGCCCCCGGCAAGCGCCTGGCGCTGCCGAACGCCCGCGTGCTCATCCACCAGCCCGCCATGCAGGGTGACCGCGGCACCGCCACGGACCTGGAGATCCACGCGAACGAGATCAACCGCATGCGCGTCTGGATGGAGCAGACCCTGGCCTCCCTGTCCAACCGGACGCCCGAGGACGTCTCCCGGGACATCGACCGGGACAAGTTCCTCTCCGCCCAGGGCGCCAAGGAGTACGGCCTCGTGGACGAGGTGCTGGCCCCCCGCAAGATCACCCGCACCGGAGCCTGACCGCTCCGGCCCCCGGGCCCCGCCCGCCGCGCCGCGGCGGGCGGGGCCCGTCCCGTCCGGGACGACCCGCCGCACGCGCTTAACGCGTCCGGCCCTGTGCTTATCCTGGATCCACATCCCGACGACGACGCCGCCTGTGCGCCGCCCTCGGTCGCCCCTGACTCGGAGGAGAACCCCATGGCGCGCATCGGAGAGAGCGCCGACCTGCTCAAGTGCTCGTTCTGCGGGAAGAGCCAGAAGCAGGTCCGCAAGCTCATCGCGGGCCCGGGCGTGTACATCTGCGACGAGTGCATCGAGCTCTGCAACGAGATCATCGAGGAGGAGCTCGGCGAGGCCGCGGAGACGGACGAGCTCGAACTCCCCACCCCCCGGGAGATCTTCGAGCACCTCGAGCGCTATGTGATCGGCCAGGAGGCCGCCAAGCGGTCCCTCGCCGTCGCCGTGTACAACCACTACAAGCGGGTGCGCGGGCCGCAGGGCCGCGGCGGGGACCTCGCCGAGCGCCTGGAGGAGCGGGACGACCTCGCGGACGTCGAGGTCGGCAAGTCCAACATCCTCATGGTGGGCCCTACCGGCTCCGGCAAGACCTACCTGGCCCAGACGCTCGCGCGCATGCTCAACGTGCCGTTCGCCGTGGCGGACGCCACCTCCCTCACGGAGGCCGGCTACGTGGGCGAGGACGTGGAGAACATCCTCCTCAAGCTGATCCAGGCCGCGGACCACGACGTCAAGCGCGCCGAGCAGGGCATCATCTACATCGACGAGATCGACAAGATCTCCCGGAAGTCGGAGAACCCCTCCATCACCCGGGATGTCTCCGGCGAGGGCGTGCAGCAGGCGCTGCTGAAGATCCTCGAGGGCACGGTGGCGTCGGTCCCGCCGCAGGGCGGCCGCAAGCATCCGCACCAGGAGTTCCTGCAGATCGACACGTCCAACGTGCTGTTCATCGTGGCGGGCGCCTTCGCGGGCCTCGACGAGATCATCGGATCCCGGGCCGGTCGCAAGGGCATCGGCTTCGGCGCCCCGCTGAACCACCTGGGCTCCGGGGAGGTCTCCTATGCGGACGTCCGCCCGGAGGACCTGCTCAAGTTCGGCCTGATCCCCGAGTTCATCGGCCGGCTCCCCGTCATCACCACGGTGGAGGACCTCACCCACGACCAGCTCGTGCGGGTGCTCACCGAGCCGAAGAACGCGCTCCTCAAGCAGTACCAGAAGATGTTCCTCATGGACGGCGTGGAGCTGGAGTTCGAGCCCGAGGCGCTGGATGCGGTGGTGGAGCTCGCGCAGGCCCGGGGCACCGGCGCCCGCGGGCTGCGCTCCATCATGGAGGACGTCCTCAAGCCGGTGATGTTCGAGCTGCCCTCGCGCACGGACGTGGGCACCGTGGTGATCTCCGGGGACGTGGTCACGGGGCAGGCCGAGCCCCTGCTCATCCCCGCCGAGGTCGAGCGCAAGCGCCGCCGCCGCACGGCCTGAGCCGGGAATGCCCGGCCCCGCGCGGGGGTTGGTCCGGACATGAGCGAGAACACCGCCCCCGTCGTCGACTTCTACTTCGACCCCACCTGCCCCTTCGCGTGGATCACCTCCCGCTGGATCCTCGAGGTGGAGAAGGTCCGGGACCTCTCCGTCACCTTCCACCAGATGTCCCTCTACATGCTCAACGAGGGCCGTGAGCTGCCCGAGGACTACCGCCGGCACACGGACCGCGGCCTCATGCCGGGCCGTGCCACCCTCCACGTCGGCGAGCACCACCCGGAGCTGCTGTCCGACTGGTACACGGCCGTGGGGACGCGCATCCACAACGAGGGGAACCAGGACTACGAAGCCGTCGTCACGGAGGCCGCGGCGGAGCTCGGCCTCGACGCCGCCCCGATCCTCGAGGCCACCCGCACCGACGCCGCCGACGACGACCTCCGTGCCAAGCAGCGCGCCGCCGAGGAACTCGTGGGCAACGACGTCGGCACCCCGGTGGTGTCCTTCGACGGCACCGCCTTCTTCGGCCCGGTGATGACCCGCATCCAGCGCCTCGGGCTCGAACTCCAGCTCCACGCCGTCCATGAGGAACATCTTCTGGTACTGCTTGAGGAGCGCGTTCTTCGGCTCGGTGAGCACCC
>NZ_JAKRNH010000025.1:0-24990 GCF_022346985.1 Micrococcus sp. ACRRV | reverse complement strand
CGCTCCACCCCTGTCGAAGGAGACGCCGCCATGACCCCCTCGCCGACCCCCTCGCCCGCCTCCGCCGAGCCCGCGGCCAGCCCCGCCACGGGCGTGCTCACCGTGGCCGCCGCCGTGCACCCCGGCCACGCCGCCGCCCCCGCCGCCGCGGTGACGGACGGCCTGCCGGACGTCGACCTCTTCGACCTGCGTTCGCTCCTCTCCGCCGAGGAGCGCGCCCACCTGGAGCGCATCGAGGCGCACCTCGAGGAGCACGTCCGCCCCCACCTGGCCGAGCCGTGGAACACGGAGACCCTGCCCATGGAGATGCTCCCCGGGCTCGCCTCGGTGGGCCTCGGCGAGCTCGACTTCCTCGGCGCCTCCCGCCTCTTCCAGAACCTCGTGCACGTGGCGATCGCCCGCGTGGACCTGTCCTTCTCCGCGCTCGTGGGCATCCACAACGAGCTCAACATCGGCTCGATCGAGCGCTTCGGCACCGAGGAGCAGAAGCAGCGCTGGGTGCCGGCGCTGCGCCGCTTCGAGGCGCTCGGCGCGTTCTGCCTCACCGAGCCGGACCACGGCTCGGACATCGCCGGCGGCGTGGAGACCACCGCCACCCCCGACGGCGACAGCTGGATCCTGCGCGGCACCAAGCGCTGGATCGGCGCGGGCACGGTGGCCGCCGTCGCCCTGGTGTGGGCCAAGGACGTCTCGGACGGCGAGGTGAAGTGCTTCCTCGTCCCCACGGACGCCCCCGGCTTCTCCGCCTCCAAGATCACCGGCAAGACGGGTCTGCGCATCATGCAGAACGCGGACATGGTGTTCGACGACGTCCGCCTCGGGCCCGAGGCGCTCCTGCCCGGCGCCGGCTCCTTCGACGCCACCCGCGAGATGCTGCGCGACTCCCGCGCGTGGGTGGGCTGGCAGGGCGTCGGCGTGCAGCAGGGCATCCTGCGCACCCTGCGCGAGTACGCGCTCACCCGCACGCAGTTCGGCCGGCCGCTGGCGAAGTTCCAGCTGATCCAGGCCGCGATCGCGCAGGTGGCCGGCAACCTCGCCGCGGCCACGGGGCTGATGATGCAGGTGCAGCGCCTGCAGGACGACGGCACCCTGGAGATGGTCCACGCCGCCGCCGCCAAGGCCACCTCCACCCGCCTGGCCCGCGAGTCCGCGGCCCTGGCCCGGGATGCCATGGGCGGCAACGGGATCGTGGCCTCGTACGAGATGGCCCGGTTCATGGGCGACGTCGAGGCCATCTACACCTACGAGGGCACGCAGAGCATCAACGCGCTGCTGGTCGGCCGCGCCCTCACGGGGGTCTCCGCCTTCGTCTGAGCCGCCCCTCGACCCGCGACGACGTCGGGCCCCCTCCGCGAGACCCTGCTCCACCGGCGCCGGCTGGTCCTGATGAGCGCACTCATCACCCTGCTCGCCCTGGGCCTGACGACCGGCCTGTGCTGCGGCGTCCCGTACGCCACCATGACCGAGCCGATGCCGGCCCACGTGCACTCCACGGGCATCGCGATCGGGTACGACGTGCCCGTGGCGGTCTTCGGCGGCCCCGTCCCGGCAGCCTCCCCGGTCCCGACGTCGTCGTGCGAGCGTGCGTCCGCGCTCAGCGGCGCGGCAGCGGCACGCCGTTCCGGTCGAACCGGATGACCTGCACGTCGTCGTAGGCGCGGCGCTCGGTGCGCACGAGCCTGTACTGCGAGTCCAGGATCGGGAACACGTACATCGGCGTCAACGTCATCTCGGCGCTCTGGCCGCGGCGCTTCAGGTCGATCTGCAGGTGGCCGTAGTGCATGCCGCCGTCCACGAGCTGGCGCACGCCGTCCACGTCCGCCCAGGTCTCGGGCTCGTGGGTGTTGGCGGTCCACTCCATGTGCGTGTTGAACCGCACGGGCTCGTACTCGCCGGCCGCGTTCTTCGCGTACTTCTCGCCGCGCAGGCCGTCCGAGGCCACGCCCACGTCGTAGGAGTGGAAGCCCACGCCGTCGCCGTCCGCGTCCACCCAGGAGCGCTGGAACATCTCGTCGTGGCCGGAGATGACGACGGCGACGCCGTGCTTCTCCAGCAGCGGCGCGTAGACGCGCATCGCGACGCCGGACTGGTCGTCCGGGACGGCGTGGTTGGGCGGGGTGCCGTGCTCGCCGATCGAGAACGGCACGTGGTGGAACTCGACGAGGATGATCTGCCCGTTGGCCCGCGCGTCGGCGAGCTGCTCTTCGGCCCACGCCCACTGGGCGTGGCCGGGGTTGAAGACGGGCAGGTCGGCGTCGGCCGGCGTGCTGCCGGGGAAGACCTTCGGGAAGGCGGCCTCGTACTCGGCCTGGGTGAACGAGCCCTGCGTGTCGGTGGGCATCGCGGCGGCGGTGAGGCCGCGGTCGTCGCCGGAGATCGGCGCGCCGGAGAGCGGGCCGTTCACGGACTCGTCCGGGACGCCGTTGGTGGAGTCCAGGGTGATGATCGTCAGCGGGCCGTGGTCGGTGCGGTAGTAGGAGCCGCGGAAGCGCGGGTTCTGCCGGTCCGTGCCGGCGCCGGTGCGCTCGAAGTAGGCGTGGTACTTGTTGCGCGAGCGGACCACGGGGGAGCGGTCGGCGGGGGTGCCGTAGCCGCCGTTGAGCGCGGCGAAGGTCTCCCAGTTGCCCAGGGCGGTGATGAGCGGCACGCGGGAGGCGATGTCAGAGTGCTCGCCCGCGACGTGGCGGAAGAACTCGTCCCAGCCGGGCTGGTAGCCGGCGCCCTGGCCGAGGTCGCCGGCCACGAGGAGCAGGTCCGGGTCGGCGGCGTCGATGTGCGCGATGTTCTCGCGCAGGCCCACGTCCTGCGTGAGCGGGTACTTCAGGGTGAACGCGCCGTAGCGGACGGTGGAGCCGAAGGTCTGCTGCCACAGGGACCCCTCGCCCGGGCGGGGCAGGGAGCCCTCGGTGTAGGGGGTGACCTGGCTGAGCTCCCACTCGCGGTTCTCGATGCGGCCGTAGGGCTCGGTCTCGGTGTCGGAGAACGCGATGAGGCGCAGGTCGGACCAGTCGCGGCCGTCGTCGGCGGTGCGGAAGGAGGCGGTGTGGCGCTGCCCGCCCTGGGTGACGGTGTAGGTGTACTCCTTGCCCGGCTTCAGGCCGGCGAGGGAGACGCGGTGCTTCCAGTTCTCGGCACCGAGCAGCCAGGAGCCCTGCGGCAGGCCCGTGAGGGTCTGGGTCAGCTCCTTCTGCGTGTAGGCCAGCAGCGGCTGCAGCTCGGGGGCGGAGACGCGCGTGCCGGCCGGGCGGGTGCGGCCGTTGCCGTGGTTGTTCCCCAGGCCCGGGCCCGAGACGACGACGGTGCCCGCGACCGGCCGCTCGGAGAACCACACGAGGTCCATCGAGGTGGCGGTGGGCTCCATCAGGTACGGCAGGACGCGGAAGCCGTCGGCGCCGGCCGGCACGGCGGGGGCGTGCTGCGCGGTCTTCGCCAGGGCGGCGGGTGCGGTGGTGGCCACGGTGCCGGTCACGACGGCGGCGGCCAGGGCGCGCAGGCCGGTGCGGCGGGAGAAGGCGGGGTTCACGGGGACCTCCGGGGTGTCGGTGCGGGGACTGTGCCAGGGTGCTGGACGCGTTCGTCCTGGGTCTCAGCAGGAGGTGGACGGTGGGCGACCGACGCGTGAACGGGTCTCACGCGCCGTCCGCAGGACCTCCTGCGGGGCGCCACGCGCTCCGCCGCAGCGCCCAGGCCCAGGCGACGGCGAGGAGCACCCCGGAGGTCAGCACGTATCCCGGGAGATGCCGGGCATCCGCGTTCTGCAGCCAGAGCGAGGCGACGCCCGCCGCGATCCCCGCCTGCACGCCGCCGGCGATCAGGACGTGGAGCCAGCGGGGGTGCACCCGGCGGAGCCCGGCGAGCAGCGGCGGCGAGACCAGTGCGGCGACGAGGGCGTGGACCGGTCCGATGCCGAACAGGACGGTGAGCCCGAGGAAGGCGTCGAGCCCCTCGGCGCCCAGGAGCTGAAGGAACGCCACCTCGAACCCGCCCGCCGCGGCCCCGAGGAAGCCCATCAGGAACGCGAGGGCGTCGTAGTCCCAGCCTGCGCGCTTCGCTGTGCGGTTCACCATGCGTGGGCCCCCTCCGTCGTCCCCAGTGGAGGGGCCGCGCAGGCGGCGTCTCCCCGGCCCCGTTTCGGATGCGGAAGCGCCGGGCCCGCCCCCGTTTCATCAACGAAAACGCCGGGCCCGGCCCCGTTTCATCAACGATAACGCCGGTCAGCCGAGCAGCGCCGCCCCCGCCCGGCCCGCGGCCAGCGCGACGGACGTCGACCCGGCCCCCAGCACCAGGGGCCGGGGCCCGCCGGCGGCCACCACCTGTGCCACCTCGTGCGTGGATGCCCCGATCCACAGGCCGGCCGCGCGCTCGCCGAGGCCCAGGGCGCCGGTCAGTGCGGGCAGGAGCGGGATCATCAGGGTGCCGAAGAGGACCACGAGGCCGATCGCGGTCGCGGCCATCTCGCGGCGGGCCCGGACCACGCCGTCCGCCGCCGCCACGGCGGCCGCGCCGCAGATCGAGAACCCGGAGGCCACGAGGGCGGTGAGGTCCCACGGCAGGCGCAGCGCCCGGCGGAGCGCGAGCGTCGCGGTGAAGGTCAGGGCCACCACGCCCACGACGAGCCCGACCGCGCCCCAGCCCAGGGCCAGCACGTCCGAGAGCAGCAGCTGCAGGCCCAGCAGCACGATCCCCGCGCGCAGCACCGGCTTCGCGGCGACCGCGATGCCCGGCTCGAGCCGGGCCGGCACCGGGGCACCGGGGCGCCGGGCCGGCGGGCGGGGGAGCGGGGTGTCGGGGCGGAGTCGGTCACGGCTCCACCATAGGCCGAGCGTCCCCCTGTGGCCCCGGGCACGTCTGTGGGATACTCGATGCACGCCGCATGCCCCACGCGGGAGAGCGCCGGCGCGTGTGCCGCCCTCCGGGCGGGATGCGCGGGCCGGCCGCCGAAGGAGCAAGTCCTCCCCGGGAATCTCTCAGGCATCCGTACCGCCCGGGGTCAGGCGCTCTGGAAAGCGCCCCGCCGCGCGCCCGCACCCGCGGCCGCGCAGGGGCCACCGACGGTGCAAGCCGGCCTGCGGGCGGTGGAAGCTCTCAGGTCACAGGACAGAGCGGGGAGGAGCAGACCCACGCCGTGCTCGGCAGGACCCCTCGGAGGTAGCTCGTGACCAGCCCCCTGACCCCCACGGAGCCGCGGGACACCGCGTCCGCCCCGTTCGTCGCCCGCCACATCGGACCCCGCGGGGAGGACGTGCGCCACATGCTCCAGACACTGGGCCTCGGCTCGGTGGACGAGCTCGTGGACACCGCCGTCCCCTCCGTGATCCGGCAGTCCGCGCCCCTGGACCTGCCCGCCCCCCTCACCGAGGCCGCCGCCCTGGAGCAGCTGCGCGAGATCGCCGGCCGCAACGTGGTGAAGACCCAGATGATCGGCCAGGGCTTCTACGACACCGTGACCCCCGGCGTCATCCTCCGCAAGGTGCTGGAGAACCCGGCCTGGTACACCGCGTACACCCCCTACCAGCCGGAGATCTCCCAGGGGCGCCTCGAGGCCCTGCTGAACTACCAGCAGATGGTGGAGGACCTCACGGCCCTGCCCATCGCCAACGCCTCCCTGCTGGACGAGGCCTCCGCCGCCGCCGAGGCCGTGCTCCTGATGTACCGCGCCAACCGGAAGAAGGCCGACG
Organism: Micrococcus sp. ACRRV; assembly: GCF_022346985.1. Taxonomy (NCBI): domain Bacteria; kingdom Bacillati; phylum Actinomycetota; class Actinomycetes; order Micrococcales; family Micrococcaceae; genus Micrococcus; species Micrococcus sp. ACRRV. The sequence goes on along the minus strand of NZ_JAKRNH010000025.1, from coordinate 19,312 downwards.
GCATCACCCTGCTGGACGCGGACCTCTTCCCGCAGACCCTCACCGTGGCGCAGATGCGCGCCGAGGCCGTGGGCCTGGAGGTGCGCGTCGCGGACCTCTCCGCGGGCATCCCCGAGGACGTGCGCGCCGAGGTCGAGGAGAAGGGGCTCTGCGGCGTCGTGCTGCAGCAGCCGGGCGACTCCGGCCGCCTCCACGACCACTCCGCCGTGATCGCGCAGGCCAAGGAGGCCGGCGCGCTGATCACCGTCGCCGCGGACATCCTCTCCCTGGCCCTCATCACGCCCCCCGGCGAGCAGGGCGCGGACATCGCGATCGGCTCCACCCAGCGCTTCGGCGTGCCGCTGTTCTTCGGCGGTCCCCATGCCGCCTACCTGGCCGTGCGCGAGGGCCTGCAGCGCTCCATGCCGGGCCGCCTCGTGGGCGTCTCCCACGACGACGCGGGCAAGCCCGCCTACCGCCTGGCCCTCCAGACCCGCGAGCAGCACATCCGCCGCGAGAAGGCCACGTCGAACATCTGCACCGCCCAGGCGCTGCTGGCCATCACGGCCTCCATGTACGCGGTGTACCACGGCCCGGCCGGCATCACGGCGATCGCCCGCCACGCCCACGCCCAGGCGCACCGCCTGGCCATCGCGCTCGCGGGCGCCGGCGTGGAGGTCGCCCACGCCGAGTACTTCGACACCCTCACGCTGAACGTCCCCGGCCGCGCCGAGGAGGTCGTGCGCGCCGCCGAGGAGGCGGGCGTGAACCTGCGTCTCGTGGACGCGGACATCGTGCGCGTGGCCTGCGATGAGACCACGGTGGACGAGGACCTCGCCGCCGTGCTCACCGCCTTCGGCGCCGACCCGGCCTCCCTGCCCGCCGCCCCGCACGAGGGCGCCGTCCAGACGCCGGCCGTGCCCGAGGCCCAGCGCCGCACCTCCGCGTTCATGACGCACCCGGTGTTCAACACCCACCGGTCCGAGACCCAGATGCTGCGCTACATCACCAGGCTGGCCAACCGGGACCTCGCGCTGGACCGCACGATGATCCCGCTGGGCTCCTGCACCATGAAGCTCAACGCCACCACGGAGATGGAGGCGATCTCCTGGCCGGAGTTCTGCGCCATCCACCCGTTCGCCCCGGACCACCAGACCGAGGGCTGGCGCTTCCTGATCTCCGACCTCGAGGAGCGCCTCGCGGAGATCACCGGCTACGCGGGCGTGTCCGTGGCCCCGAACGCGGGCTCGCAGGGCGAGTTCGCCGGCCTCTGGGCCATCCGCCAGTACCACCTGGCCCACGGCGACGGCGAGCGCGACGTCTGCCTGATCCCCGCCTCCGCGCACGGCACCAACGCGGCCTCCGCGGTCCTGGCGGGCCTGCGCGTCGTCGTCGTGGCCACGGCGGACGACGGCACGATCGACTCCGCCGACCTCGACGCGAAGATCGCGGCGCACGAGGGCCGGGTGGCGGCCATCATGATCACCTACCCGTCCACGCACGGCGTGTTCGACGGCGACGTGACCGAGGTCTGCGACAAGGTCCACGCGGCCGGCGGCCAGGTCTACATCGACGGCGCCAACCTCAACGCGCTGGTGGGCCTGGCCCGGCCGGGCGCCTTCGGCGGCGACGTCTCCCACCTGAACCTGCACAAGACCTTCTGCATCCCGCACGGCGGCGGCGGCCCCGGCGTCGGCCCGGTGGCGGTGGGCGAGCACCTGGTGCCGTTCCTGCCCTCGGCCGAGCGCCTGGTCACCGCGGCGCCGCACGGCTCCGCGGGCGTGCTGCCGATCTCCTGGGCGTACATCGCCATGATGGGCGGCGAGGGCCTCAAGGACGCCACCGAGCAGGCCCTGCTCAGCGCGAACTACATCTCCCGCCGCCTCGCCGACCACTACCCCACGCTCTACACAGGCGAGGGCGGCCTCGTGGCGCACGAGTGCATCCTGGACCTCCGCGAGCTCACCGCGCAGACCGGCGTCACCGCGGAGGACGTCTGCAAGCGCCTGATCGACTACGGCTTCCACGCGCCCACCCTGGCGTTCCCCGTGGCCGGCACGCTCATGGTGGAGCCCACCGAGTCCGAGGACCTGGCCGAGCTGGACCGCTTCATCGACGCGATGATCTCCATCCACGCGGAGATCACGGCGACCACTCCGGAGACCGTGGAGCAGTCCGTGCTGCGCCGCGCCCCGCACACCCTCGGCGCCACCACCGGCGAGGACTGGGACCGCCCCTACACGCGCGCCCAGGCCCTCTACCCGCTGCCCTCCCTGGTGGACGACAAGTACCTCCCGCCGGTGGGCCGCATCGACGGCGCCTACGGCGACCGCAACCTGGTGTGCTCCTGCCCGCCGCCGGAGGCCTTCGAGGAGGCCGCCGCGTCCCCCGAGTCGACCGAACCCGTCTCCGCGGCCGACACCGCGTCGACCAGCCACTGAGAGGAACGCACCATGACCGAGTCCACGCGCAACTCCCCCCTGCACCCCGTCCACGAGGCCGCGGGCGCCTCGTTCACGGACTTCGGCGGCTGGAACATGCCGCTGAAGTACGGCTCCGAGCTGGCCGAGCACAAGGCCGTCCGCGAGTCGGCGGGCCTCTTCGACCTCTCCCACATGGGCGAGGTCCGGGTCTCCGGCCCCGAGTCCGGCGCCATGCTGGACCACGCCCTCTCCAGCTCCATCTCCGTGCTGAAGCCGGGCCGCGCCAAGTACGCGCTCTGCCTGACCGACGCCGGCACCGTCCTCGACGACCTGATCGTCTACCGGACCGACTCCGGTGCGGAGGGTGAGGACCAGGAGTTCCTGGTGGTGCCCAACGCCGGCAACATCTCCGCGGTCGTCACCGCCCTGACGCAGCGCGCGTCCGGCTGGGAGGTCGAGGTCCACGACGAGTCCTCCACCACCGCCCTCGTGGCCGTGCAGGGCCCGCAGTCCGAGGCGATCCTCGCGCGGCTCATGCCCGCCTCGGCCCAGGAGCTCGCCGAGCTGAAGTACTACGGCCACGTCACGCTCACCGTGCCCACCGCGGCCGGGGACGTGCAGGCCGTGGTGGCCCGCACCGGCTACACCGGCGAGGACGGGTTCGAGCTGTTCCTGCCGGCCTCCTCCACCGCAGAGGCCGGGGACCGCGGCTCGGCCGTGTGGTCCGCCGTCGTGAAGGCCGCCGAGGAGGCGGGGATCGCGCTCACCCCCTGCGGCCTCGCCTCGCGCGACTCGCTCCGTCTCGAGGCGGGCATGCCGCTGTACGGCAACGAGCTGGACACCGCGCACCAGCCGCACGCCTCCGGCGTATCCTTCGCCGTGCCCGCCTCCAAGGAGGGGGACTTCGTGGGCAAGGCGGCGCTCGTCGGCAAGGACGAGGTCGAGGAGGTCCTCGTGGGCCTGAAGGGAGAGGGCCGCCGCGCCGCCCGCCACGGCTACTCCGTGCTCGACGCCGACGGCGCCGTGATCGGCGAGGTCACCTCGGGCGCCCCCAGCCCCACGCTCGGCCACCCGGTCGCCATGGCGCGCATCCGCCGAGAACACGCCGCGGAGGGCACCTCCGTGCAGGTGGACCTGCGCGGCAGGGGTGAGCCCTTCACCGTGGTCCCGCTGCCCTTCTACACGCGGGCCCGCTGATCCGGGGGCGGTGACGGTCGGGGGCGTGTCCAGCACGCCCCCGACCCGTCTCCCCGCCCCCGCGCTAGACTCGGCCTCCGGGTGCCGCAGCGGCGCGTCGCGTCGTCGCCGGTCCCATCGCCCCTGCCGTCCCTGCCCGAGGAAGTCCCATGACCCACGTCGCCGCCCAGGCCCGCGTGCCCAAGAAGGGCCTCATCGTCTTCCTGGTGGTGGCGGGCGTCCTCCTGGCGCTCGGCGCGGCGAGCGCGGTGCGCGGTCTCGTCGTCGCGCGCGACACCGTCGAGGTGGTGCGCGTGGTGGACGGCAACCACGTGGTCGTGAACGCGGATGGCGAGGAGCGCACGCTCACCCTGGCCGGTGTGCGCTCGGCCATCCGCAACCCCGAGGGGCTGCGCGTGGGCCCGGAGTACTGCATGGGCGAGGAGGCCTACGCCTGGCTCCGGGACCGCCTCCCGCAGGGCGCCACCGTGCGGGTGGACCGCTCGGACGAAGGCGCCCCGGAGGGGGAGCAGTCCGCGGTGTTCACGGTGGCCGGCAAGGAGGTCAACGTGGACATGGCCAAGGCCGGCATGGCCGCGCCCACCGGCCTGGGCGTCAGCGGTGACCTCGAGGAGCAGATCGCCCAGGCCAACCAGCAGGCGCAGACCGCCGGGGGCCGGAACAACGGCGTGGGCCTGTACAACCGGGACGAGACCTGCACCCTGGGCTACCAGCTCTACGAGGCGCAGACGGAGTTGGAGAAGGTCCCCACCGCGCCGGCCGCGAACACCGTCGTGGAGATCGACAAGAAGTCCGTGGAGTACGCGAACGCCTTGGACGCGGTGCGCCTGGTGCAGCAGCGGATCGAGGGTCTGGACGCCTCCAGCGGCGACTTCACGGGCCTGGCGTACGCGCCGGCCAAGGACCGGCTCCTGGCGCGGGCGAACCCCGTCGTGGACGAGGGCATGCAGGTGCTGCGCGACCTCAACGCGCAGCGCAACGCCCTCGCCGGCGGCTGACGGCCGCCGGGTGGACCCCGGCCCAGCTCAGTCCAGGGACAAGGTGACCAGGCCCAGCTGCGCGGCGCGGATGACCACCTGCACGCGGTCCCGCACCTCGAGCTTGTCGATGACCCGGCCCACGTTGGCCTTGACGGTGGACTCGGACACCTGGAGCTCCGCGGCGATCTCCGGGTTGGACCGGCCGCGCGCCAGCAGCGTGAGGACCTGATGCTCCCGTTCGGTCAGGTCGGAGCCGTCCGGATCGCCCGGCTCGGCGGCCGCGGGGCCGACCACCGGGTGGTCTCGCTCCACGGCGGCGATCAGCTTGGCGGCCACGGCGGGGGAGAGCACGGACTCGCCGCGACGCACGGCCTCCACGGCCCCGAGCACGGTGGCCGGCTCCGCGTCCTTGAGCAGGTAGCCGGCGGCGCCCGCGCGCAGGGCGGGGACGAGATAGTCCTCGGAGGAGAAGGTGGTGACGGCCAGCACCCTGGTGCCCGGCCGGGAGGCGGTGATCCGGCGGGTGGCCTCCACGCCGTCCATGCGGGGCATCTGCATGTCCATGAGGACGACGTCCACGCGGGTGGCCTCGACGGCCTCGACGGCCTCGACGCCGTCCGCCACCAGGCCGACGCAGCGCATCCCGGGCGCGGAGTCCACCAGGACGCGCAGAGCGCCGGACATGAGGGGCTGGTCGTCGGCGATCAGGACGCGGATCTCGTCCTCGGGGGAGTCGGGCATGGCTCCACAGTAGACGCGCCCGGAGGAGGGATGAGACCGGGGTCGGTGGAGGCATAATCGGAGCCATGAAGCGCCTGAACGTCACCGCACGCCTCGCCGCTGCAGTCCTCCTCGCCGCCGGCCTCTCCGCCGCCCCGGCCTCCGCCGCGTCCCCCCTCCCGGTCTCGGACGGCGTCGTCGCCGAGGCGGGCCTCGCGCCCGTCCGGGACGGGGGCGTCGACTCGGGCGTGCGCGACGGCTTCTGCACGGTCTTCCCCTTCATGTGCGACGAGCGGTGAGCCGAGCGCGCCTCGGGTCGACCCTCCGCTCCCTGCTGGACCCGGTGAGCCCGCCCGCGGGCGGGAGGGTCCGGTTCTGGGATGCGGCGCCCGCCAACCGGGTCTACCTCGTGGTGGGCTCCGTGTTCTCCGTCGCCTCCACGACCTCGGACGTGATGATCGAGCTGGGGCGGGGCGGTGGCGACACGCGTGCGGACATCGCCTTCATGGTCCTGGCGTGCCTCGCCTTCCTGGCCCAGTGGTGGCGCACCACCGTGGCCTATGCGGTCGTCCTGCTGCTGATGGCCGCCTCCCTGGTCGGCGGCGACGCCGTGTCCGTCGTCCTCGTGCTGCCGTTCGTGCTGGGCACCGTGGTCGCCACCGCGCAGTCGGGACGCTACCTCCTGGCCGCCGGCGCCACGGCACTCGCGTGGGTCGTGGCGGTGAGCCTGGTCGGCTCCGGGAAGGTCGACGGGGTGGCGTGGCTCACCCTGCTGCTCGTGGTGGTCGGGCTCGGTGTGGGGGCGTCGATCCGGGCGGCGAAGCTGCAGCGGGTGCAGGACGGCCGGCGCATCGCCGAGGCGGAGCGGCTGGCACGGGAGGCGGCCGAGCGGGAGCGGCGCATCCTGGCCCGGGACCTCCACGACATCGTCGCGCACAACCTGACGATCATCGCCATGCAGGCGAACGCGGCGCAGTACCTCGGCACGCCCGAGGCCGCGCAGCAGGTGGTGCGCGTGGTCGGGGAGTCGGCCCGGGACGCGCTCACGGACCTGCGTCGCATGCTCTCCATCCTCCAGGAGGACGGCGTGGTGGAGCCTGCGCCGACGCCGGGCACGCCGGAGACGGACGACGCCGCCACGGTGGCCCAGCTGGGGCCGGGGGCGGAGCGTCTGGCGGAAGAGCTGCGCCTGGCGGGCGTGGACGCCGCGGTGCGGGTGGAGCTCGGGGAGGTGGGCCTGAACCTGGGAGTGCGCGCGGCGCTGTACCGCGTGATGCAGGAGTCTGTGACCAACGTGGCCAAGCACGCCGGCCCGGGTCAGGCCTGCGAGATCTCCATCGAGGCGCGGGGTGGCGAGGTGGTCCTGGAGGTGGTCAACACGCTGCCGGAGGACGGTCCTCGGTCCGTGGTGGGGAACTCCTCGCGGGTGGGGCTGACCTCGATGCGGGATCGCATCGAGGCGTTCGGCGGCCGCCTGGAGGTCGGCCCGTGCGGAGGCGACCGGTGGCGGGTGCGGGCGGCCGTGCCCCGGCCAGAGGCGTAGTCTCCGGACGACGACGCCGCACCGAGTGATCTACGTCACAATAGGGTCGGAAAGTGTAGACCTTCGTCCACTGTCGGCCGCGGCCCTCCCCTTCCTAGACTCGGAGGTGCCCCATGAGACGGTGCACAGATAGAGGAAGCCACGAGCCGGGATACATGCCTGAGGGGATGCGGGCCCCGGACGTGCTTCTGAGAGGGACGATGATCCACGGATCATCGTCCCTCTCGCCGTCGTGGGGCCGATCCGCCCCCGGCGGAGGGCGGGGGACTCAGCTCCGGGGCTCGGCGCCGGGGACGACGTCCACCAGCGGCCGCGCGGCCAGGCGCCCCAGGCCCATCAGCACCGCGGCGGGAAAGCCGATCACGGGGATGAGCATGGGCAGCACGCCGCCCACGCCCTGCGCCAGCACCACCAGCCCGTAGAGCATGCCCACCAGGGCGTAGGCCAGCACGTGCACCCACTGGTTGAGCACGTGGCGGAAGGCCCGGTTGACCAGCAGGCACAGCGGCAGGCCGATCACCAGGCCGGCGATGCCCACCACGGTCAGCAGGGGCGTCAGGGTGCCGAAGCGCTGCAGGGACGGGATCAGGGTGAGGGCCAGCACCACGGCCGCCATGAGCAGGTTGGGCAGCAGCCAGGCCACCAGGAAGCCGTTGAGCCCCATCCGCAGGCGCGGGCGCGGGCCCGAGACGGCGCGCGCGGCCTTCCGGCGGGCGCGGGCGGTGGACTTGACCGGGGCGGGGGTGGTCATGGAGCGGCTCCGAATTCACGACGACGGCGGGCGATCCCCCACTCTAGACGGCGCCCCTGTCCACGGCCCGGGACGGAACCGGGGGCTCAGGGGCGCCGGTCGCCGTCCACGGTGAAGGTCAGCTCCTCGACGCCGGGGAAGGCCTCGAGCTCCTGGAACGCGTCCCAGGCGGCGACGCCGTCCTCCACGTCCTCCGGAAGGGTGATGACCAGGGCGCCGAGCTCGCCGTCGATCACCTGCAGGCGCAGCTCCAGCTCGTGCCCGTCCTCGGTCGTGAAGCGGCCGCGCACGGGCCACACCATGTCGTTCGGGATGGCCCGGGCCACGCCGGTCTCCTCCTCGACGACGAGCGGCGTCCAGTCCGGGACCTTGCCGTCCTCCCGGATCTCCTCCGCCACCGAGGCGGCGGTGCGCACGTGCGGCAGCTGGGCGCGCAGCGCGGCGGCGCCGGGAAGCTCGCGCCCCTCATCCAGCGACGGGTCGAGCAGGGTGTCCAGGAGGACGACGACCTCGAGGGGCAGTGCCTCCGTCTCCAGGGCGCCGGCCGGGTAGGCGTCCGAGGCCTCGTTCACGGGCGGCAGCCCGTCGACGTCGTCCTCGCCGGCCTCGGCCGAGACGGCCTCCCCCAGCAGGAACGGGACCGCGGGGGCGGCGAGGACCTCCTCCGTCCTGCGGCGACGGCGGGCGCGGAGGGACACGCCCACGCCCGCGGCGGTCCCGGCCAGCGAGAGGGCCAGGGGCAGGCCGGCGCCGCGACCGGCGTCGGCGAGGCGCTCGAGCGGGGTGGGCTCCGGCGTCGCGAGGCGCTCGCGCAGGACGCGGACCAGGGCGGCGAGGGAGCCTGCGGCGAGGGTGCCGCCACCGATCCACCACAGCAGGCGCCCGGGAACGCGCGCGTCCCGGACCTCGACCACGGGGCGCTCGATGCGCTCGGACTCCGTGACCACGGTGCGGACCACGGGCGGCCTGGTCTCACCGGTGCGGGTGGAGACGGTGCGCTCGATGCGCTCGGACTCCGGGACAGCGGTGTCGTGGACGACGGGGGCGTCGGCGTGGGCGGGGTGTTGCGGCTCCGCGAGGCGGTCGGCCGGCGGGTCGGTGCGGGTCTCGGGCGTGCGCGGGGTCTCCATGCGGACAGTCTGTGGCACATCGGGGCGGCCTGTCCCGGGGCGGCGTGCGCCCGCCCCGGGGCCACGGTGCGCGGTCAGCGGCCCACGTAGTGCAGCAGCCCGGCCAGGGCCGCGTGCACGCCGGTGGTGAGCGTGGGCTCCATGACGGGGCCGAACTGCGGGGTGTGGTTCGCGGGGTTGTCCCCGAAGTCCTCGCCCTCGAAGCCCCCGACGAACCAGGAGACCAGCGGCACGTCGATCGCGTCGGTCAGGGCGCCCACGTCCTCGGAGCCCATCAGCGGGCCGATCTCCATCACGCTCTCCTCGCCCAGCTCCGCGGCCACCGCGGCCATGACGGCGGCGGTGGCGCCGACGTCGTTGTGGGCGCGGGGGAACGAGTTGTAGCGCTCGACGGTGGGCTCCGGGGCGCCCGAGGCCAGGGCCTCGGCCGTGAGGATGCGCTCGATGGACGCGGAGACCTTCTCTCAGACCTCCGGGGTGGGGGGGCGGACGTTGAGGGCGATCTCCGCGGTGTTCGGGATGATGTTCTCCTTGAGGCCGGCGTGGAAGGTGCCCACGGTCACGACGGCGCGGCCCGTCGGGGCCGCCTCGCGGGAGACGATGCACTGCAGGCGGGTCACCGCGGAGGAGGCCATGAGGATCGGGTCGATGGAGCGCTCCGGCATGGAGCCGTGGGCGCCCTTGCCGTGGAACGTGACCTTGAAGGAGTCCGCCAGGGACATGGCGTCGCCGCTGACGTAGCGGATGGTGCCGGTGCGGGCGGGCATCACGTGCTGGCCGAGCACCGCGACCGGGCGCGGCGCGCGGTCCCACAGGCCGTCCTCGAGCATCGCGGCGGCACCGGCGGCGGTCTCCTCGCCGGGCTGGAAGACGAACACCACGGTGCCGGCCCAGGCCTCCGGGTGGGCGGCCGGCACGCGGGCCGCAGAGACGGCCATGGCCACGTGCGTGTCGTGGCCGCAGCCGTGCATCACGGGGACGTCCGTGCCGTCGGGCAGGGTGCCGCGGTCCGTGGAGGCGTACTCGAACCCGGTGCCGCCCACGCGCTCGTGCGGGACGCCGAGCTCGTCCAGGCGGGCTTCGATCCAGGCCGCGGTCTCGGTCATGGTGTCCTCCTCGAGGGGTCGCGGGGATCGTTCCGGGCCATGGGCCGCCGCGCTCGGGCGCCCGGCCAGGGAGGATCCCCGGCCGGGGCCTGCGCGGCGAGGAGCGGTTTGCCGCGGCCGCCCGCTCAGGCGCAGCCGTCGGGGCCGCAGGCCTGGCCGATGAGAGGCGCGTCGTCGTCGTCCGCCGCGGCGGCGGGCGTGAAGGCGCGCAGCGGGGCCCGCTCGGCCCAGGTCTGCGCCAGCGCCTGCGCGAAGAGCTCCGGCGGCTGTGCCCCGGAGACGGCGTACTTCCCGTCCAGCACGAAGAAGGGGACGCCCGTGACGCCCACGGCGCGGGCCTCCGCGAGGTCGGCGCGCACCGCCTCGGCCCAGCGCTCGTCCGTGAGGGCCTCCTCGACCTGCTCGGCGCTCAGCCCGGCCGCGGCGCCCAGCTCGGCGAGCACGGCGGCGTCGCCGATGTCCTGCCCGCGCTCGAAGTGCGCCGCGAACAGGGCCTCCTCCAGGGCGGAGGCCGCCTCGGCGGAGACGGCTCTTGCCCGCTGGATCACGCGGTGCGCGGGGAACGAGTTGGCGACGACGATCGCGTCCATGTCGTAGGTCAGCCCCTCGCCGGCGGCCTGCATGACCACGTGGTCCAGCATCCGGCGCACCTGCGGCTCGGCCAGGCCCTTCATGCGGGTGAGGTACTCGACCTCGGTGAGGTCCGAGCGCTCGGGCAGGGTGGGGTCCAGCTGGTAGCTGCGCCACTCCACCTCCACCTGTTCCGCGTGCTCGAAGCCGGCCAGCGCCGTCTCGAACCGGCGCTTCCCGATGTAGCACCACGGGCACGCGACGTCCGAGTAGACGGTGACCTTCATCGGCCGGCCTCCGGGGTCTCGCGCAGCCCGCCCTGCCAGAGCGCGGCGAACGGGGTCCTCCCCTCCACGGCCTGGGCGATGCCCGCGGTCACGAACGCCTTGGCCCGGCGGGCCGCCTCGACGGGCTCGGCGCCCTTGGCGAGTTCCGCCGTGACGGCGGCGGCCAGCGAGCAGCCCGCGCCGGAGACGCCGGAGTCCCCGATCTTGGGGGTGGCCAGCACCTCCTCGTGGTCGGCGTCCACGAACACGTCGACGGCGTCGGGGCCCTCGATGTGCATGCCGCCCTTGGCGAGCACGGCAGCCCCGGAGATCTCGTGGATGCGACGGGCGGCGGCCGTCAGGTCCTCGACCGTGCGCACGGCCATGCCGGAGAGCTGCTCGGTCTCGAAGTGGTTGGGCGTGGTGAACGTGGCCAGCGGCAGCAGCTCCGCCTTCAGGGCCTGGTCCGTGTCCAGGGCGTGGCCGGGCTCCTGGCCCTTGCAGATCAGCACCGGGTCCAGGACCACGTGGTCCCAGGCGTGGCCGCGCAGGGCCTCGGCGGTGGTGCGGATGGTCTCCGGGGAGCCCTGCATGCCGAGCTTCACGGCGCGCAGCTCATCCGGGTAGTCGGCCAGGATCGCCTCCAGCTGAGCGGCCTGCACGTCCTGCGGGACGGGGAAGAACCGGTGGTTCCAGTCGTCCGCGGGGTCGAAGGAGACGATGCACGTCAGGCTGAGGATGCCGAACACGCCCAGCTCCTGGAACGTCTTGAGGTCGGCCTGCGCGCCGGCGCCGCCGGTGGCCTCGGAGCCGGCGATCGCCAGGGCCAGGGCGGGTGCGACGGATCGGGGGGTGGTCGTCGTCGTGGTCATGGGCTCATGGTAGGAGGGAAGACGGCGGACCCGCCCGGCGTTCTCTCACGGGTGAGGCCCCACGGCCCCCTCGGCCGGCCTCAACGCCTTCATCCCCATGCTGGCCCTGGGCCTGCTGGACCGCTTCACCCCCCTCGTGGACCTGCCCCCGGCCTGGGCGTGGCTGTCCTCCGACGTCGCCCTGTGGGTGGTCGGGATCCTCCTGGTGCTGGAGGTGGTCGCGGACAAGATCCCCGCCGTGGACGCGGTGAACGACGTCGTCCAGACCGTGGTGCGCCCGGCGGCGGGCGGCATCACGTTCGCCTCGGGCGTGGGCGCCCAGACGGTCACCGTGCAGCGGCCGGACACCCTGCTGGACTCCCAGGTGTGGGTGCCCACCCTCATCGGCGCCGCCATGGCGCTGCTCGTGCACCTGACCAAGGCCGGCACGCGGGCCGCCGCCAACACGGTGACCATGGGCACGGCCGCCCCGCTGCTCTCCACCGCCGAGGACGCCTCCGCCGTGGTGCTCACCGCCGCCGCGCTCTTCCTGCCCGTGCTGGTGCTCGTGGTGCTGCTGGCCGTGCTGGTCGGGCTGTGGGCCATGGCACGGAGGTTCAGGGCGGGACGCCGCGGCGGCCGCCGTGCCACCATGGCGTCATGATCCTGATCAACCTGAAGTTCACCGTGAAGCCCGAGCTCGCCGACCAGTGGATGGACGCGGTGGCGAAGTACACCGCGGACGTGCGCTCCGAGCCGGGCAACATGTTCTTCGAGTGGTACAAGCCGGTCGAGGGCGGGGACAACGAGTTCTTCCTGCTGGAGGGCTTCACCGACGAAGGTGCGCAGGCCCACGTCGCCTCGCCGCACTTCCAGGAGGGCATCGACGCGATGCGCCCCCTGCTGCAGTCCACCCCGCAGATCATCTCCGAGCAGGTCGGCGCCGAGGGCTTCGGGCCGATGGGTGAGATCCAGATCGACTGACGCCCGCGCGTCGGGACCCCGCCGCGCGCGGGCAGGGCCCTCCCCGGCACCCCCGGGGAGGGCCCTCGTCATGGTCGGTCACGCTGGCCGCCGCCCCTGTTGCCCGCATCACATGCGGGCATAGCGTGAGGCCATGAGCACCGAGAAGGGCAGCACCGCCACCCCGACCTACCGCGCCGCCCACGTGCCCGAGGGCCAGGACCTGGGCCATCGCTGGTCCACGCGCTTGGCCCACCACGACGACCCCGCCGACCGCCGCGCCATCCGGCAGATCGCGGAGCTCACGTTCGAGTCCTCCGCCGAGGCGGACCTCGTGGAGGAACTGGTGGCCTCCGGTGAGGGCTGGCTGCCCCAGTACTCCCTGATGGCGATGACCGCCTCCATCCCCGGCACGGACCTCTACTCCGACCCCATGGGCTACGGCACCCTGGTGCGTGCCCACATCGACGACGCCGAGGTCCTCGCCCTCGCCCCCCACGGCGTGCTCCCCGAGCACCAGGGCGAGGGGGCGGGCACGGCGCTCGTCAACGCGCTCCTGGAGAAGGCGCAGAAGGACGGCGAGCAGGCCGTGGTCGTCTACGGCTGGCCCGAGTACTACGCCAAGTTCGGCTTCCGCCCCGCCGCCGAGCACGGGGTGACCGCCGCGTTCGCCACGCAGCCCGAGGCCCTGCAGGTCATCGCCCTGCAGGAGGGCGCCGAGATCCCGTCCGGCGAGTTCCGCTACCCGCCGGCGTTCGGCGCGGAGAACGCGCAGGTCGCCGGCCGCTGAGGCCGGTCCGCTGCGGTCCAGGGCCGTGGCGGACGTCAGTCCAGCAGGGCCCGGACGGCGGCCAGGCGGGCCTCCGCCTCGCCCGGCTCGCGGGTGAGGCGGAGGATCACCTCGTCGAGCTGGGCGCCCAGGGCGGCCTCCGCCGCGGTCGGGTCCGGTGCCTCCGCATGCAGCCAGCCGCGCAGGGCCGCGTTGTGCACGGCCACCACGGCCGCCGCCAGCCCGACGGCGACGCTGCCGCGTGTCGGGGTGTCCGGCAGGCGCTCGGCGAGCCAGCGCGAGAAGAGCTGCTCGTAGCGGTGGGAGGCCAGCAGCTCCCGTGTCCGGAGGGCCCGGGAGCCGCGCAGCAGCCGTGCCCGGGCGCGGGCCCGCTCCGGGTGCTGGACGTGGTGGCGGAACACCTGGAGGCCGGCCTCGCGCAGGGCGGTCGGCAGGGGCAGGGACGTGCTGTGCAGCAGGTCCTCGAGGCGGGGCAGGAGCTGCTCGTGGTCCGCGAAGACCACCTCCTCCTTGCCGCCCACGTGGCGGAAGAAGCTCGCCCGGCTCATCCCGGCCTCCCGGGCCAGCTGGTCCACGGTGACGTCGTCGTACCCCTGGCGGTCCAGGAGGTGGATCAGGGTGGTGAGGGTGTCCTCCGGCACGGCGGTCATGGGGTTCATGGTGTCACGCCGGAGCGGGGTGGGATACGCCGTCCAGATGTTTGAGACGGAGTGTCAGGGATGTGTATCGTGGGCCACACAGTCACCCCGCGCGGGCGCCCGTCCCGCCGCACCGCCCCCGGAGGCACACCATGACCGAGACCCTGCCCACCGCAGAGCCCGACTACTCGACGATCACCGGCCCCCTCGACACCGACGCCTACGCCGTCTTCGCCGAGCTGCCCGACGAGGATCTCGCCCTCGCCCGCGCCGCCCGCGCGTTCCTCACCCCCGAGGTGCAGAAGCGCCTCCAGGAGGCCTGGGACACCGGCGAGTACCCCACGGAGCTCATCGCCGGCCTGGCCGAGGCGGACCTGCTGCGCGACGGCGTCGCGGTGGAGGGCAAGCCGGCCCAGTCCCGCCTGGCCTGCGGCCTGGCGGCCATGGAGACCTCCCGGATCGACGGCTCGCTCGCCACCGTCGTGGGCGTGCAGGGCGGCCTGGCCATGCGCTCCATCGAGATGTGCGGCTCCGACGAGCAGAAGGCGAAGTACCTGCCCGCGATGGACCGCGGCGAGCTCTTCGGCGCGTTCGCCCTGACCGAGCCGACGCACGGCTCCGACTCCGTCTCCCTCCAGACCACCGCCACGAAGGTCGAGGGCGGGTGGCGCATCAGCGGCCACAAGAAGTGGATCGGCAACGGCGCCGCCGGCGGCATCACGGTCACCTGGGCCCGCTCCGCGGAGGACGGCCAGGTCAAGGGGTTCATCGTCCAGCAGGACGCCGAGGGCTACTCGGCCGAGGTGATCCGCGGGAAGATGTCGCTCCGCGCCATCCATCAGGCCCACATCACCTACGACGACGTGTTCGTCCCCGACGAGGACGTGATGCCGGGCGCCCAGTCCTTCAAGAACACCGCCGCCGTGCTGTTCGCCACCCGCCTGGGCGTCGCCTGGGCCGCCGTGGGCCATGCCCTGGGCTGCTACGAGGCCGCCGTGCAGTACGCGAAGCAGCGCGTGCAGTTCGGCCGCCCCCTGGCGGAGTCCCAGATCGTGCAGGAGCGTCTGGCCCGCATGCTCTCCGAGCTGACCCAGGTGCAGCTGCTGGTGCTGCGCGCCGCGCGCCTCGAGGACGCCGGCAAGCTCACCGGCCCGCAGGCGTCCCTGGCCAAGTACTCCGCCACCCGCACCGCCCGCTCGATCGCCGCGAACGCCCGCGACCTGCTCGGCGGCAACGGCATCCTGCTGGAGAACGAGGTCGGCAAGCACTTCGCGGACATCGAGGCCATCCACACCTACGAGGGCACGGAGACCGTCCAGGCCCTGATCGTGGGCCGCGACATCACCGGCGTCGGCGCCTTCGCCTGAGCCCGCCGGCCCGGGATCGCCCGGCCCCACGACGACGGCGCCCCCTCCCCGTGCGGCGAGGGGGCGCCGTCGTCGCCCCTGGTCCCATGTGTCTGGGTGATGGACCTTCGGACGTCCGATGAGGCAGGATCGGGGCATGGACGTGACGCAGGACACCCTCGCCCCCGAGCTCGCCGTCGCCCGCACCGAGCCCCTCACGCCGCTGGCCTTCCTCGGCCGCGCCGCGGCCGTCTTCGGGGACCGCGAGGCCGTGGTCTACGGGGACATGCGCTGGAGCTACGCCGAGTTGGCCGCGCACGTGCAGTCCCTGGCGCGGGCGCTCACGGCGCGCATCGAGCCCGGGCAGACCGTGGCGGCCATCCTCCCCAACGTGCCCGCCATGCTCGCCGCCCACTACGCCGTGCCCCTGGCCGGCGGCGTCCTCACCGCGCTCAACCCCCGCCTGACCCCGCGCGAGCTGGAGTACATCCTCGAGCACGCCGAGGCCCGCGTGGTCCTCGCCGACGGGGACGTCGCCGCGGAGGTGCGCGGCGTCGTCGAGCAGATCGGCACGGGCGCCGCCGTCGCCGAGGTCGTGGACGCCGCCGCGGGCCACGCCGCCCCCGACGCCGGCCTGCTCACCTATGACGCGCTCCTCGCGGAGGGCGCCGAGGGCGAGGACCTGCCCTGGGCCGTGGCGGACGAGACCGCTCCGATCACCCTGAACTACACCTCCGGCACCACCGGCCGCCCCAAGGGCGTGCGCTACACCCACCGGAGCGCGCACCAGACGGCGGTGGCGAACGTGATCACCCAGGGCTACGACGGCGCCACCCGCTACCTGTGGACCCTGCCGATGTTCCACTGCAACGGCTGGACCCGTCCCTGGGCCGTCACCGCCGCCGCCGGCACCCACGTGTGCCTGCGCGCCGTCCGCATGGACCCCATCTGGGACGCTCTCGACGACGAGGGCGTCACCCACCTGTGCGGCGCGCCGATCGTGGCCGCGATGATCATCGAGTCCGAGCGGGCCCACCCCGTGGACCGCGAGATCCGCATGGCCGCCGCCGGGGCCGCGCCGCCGCCGTCGGTGATCGCCGCGCTCGAGGGGCTGAACATCACCCCCGTGCACGTCTACGGGCTGACCGAGACGCACGGCCCGTTCACGATCTGCGAGCCGCAGCCCGGCTGGGCCGAGCTGGACCGCGCCGCGCGCGCCCAGGTGATGGCGCGCCAGGGCGTGGCCATGCCGATGGTGGGCCAGGTGGCCGTGGTGGACATGGACATGAACCCGGTGCCCGCGGACGGGCGGACCATGGGCGAGGTCGTCATGCGGGGCGAGGGCGTCATGCTCGGGTACTACAAGAACCCCGAGGCCACCGCCGAGGCGTTCCGCGGCGGCTGGTTCCACTCCGGGGACCTCGGCGTCATGCACCCGGACGGCTACATCCAGCTGCGCGACCGCGCCAAGGACATCATCATCTCCGGCGGGGAGAACATCTCCTCGATCGAGGTCGAGGGCGTGCTGCACGCGCACCCGGCGGTGACGGACGTGGCCGTCGTCGGCGTCTCGGACGCTCGCTGGGGTGAACGCCCCGTCGCCTACCTCGTGCTCGACCCGGCCTCCGGCCCGCTCGACGTGGAGGCGCTCAGGGCCCACTGCCGCGAGCATCTGGCCGGGTTCAAGGTCCCGGACCGGTTCGAGGTCGTGGAGGAGATGCCCCGCACCGCCACCGGCAAGATCCGCAAGAACGAGCTGCGCCGGAGCTGATGCGCCCCGGCGCAGGGCGGCGTCGTCGTCAGCCCTTCGGGGCGTAGTAGCGGCCGAGCGTCTCGGCCTTGAGCTCGGCGAACGTGCCGGCCTGGATCGACGCGCGGATCCGGTCCACGAGGGAGACCGTGAAGCGCTCGTTGTGGATGGAGATGAGGGTGTGCGCCACCATCTCCTTCGCCTTGAACAGGTGCCGGAGGTACGCGCGGGAGTAGTGGGCGCACGTGTAGCAGTCGCACTCGGGGTCCAGCGGGCCGAAGTCCCGCTTGTACGTGGCACCGGGCAGGTTGTAGCGGCCGTCGCGCGTGTAGAACGCGCCGGTGCGGGCGACGCGCGTGGGGGAGACGCAGTCGAAGGTGTCCGCGCCGTTCTCCACGGCCCGGAACAGGTCGTCCGGCTCGGAGATGCCCAGCAGGTGGCGGGGCCGGTCCTCCGGCAGCTCCTGCGCGCACCAGCCCACGATCGTCCCGAGGTTCTCCTTCTCGATGGCTCCGCCGATCCCGTAGCCGTCGAAGCCGTGCGCCGTGGCCGGGCGTTCGCCGGCCGCCGCGAACTCCGCGGTCATGCCGGAGAGGTCCCGGCAGGCCTTGCGACGCAGGTCCTCGTACTGGGCGCCCTGGATGACGCCGAACAGCCCCTGGTAGGGGCGGCCGGCGCGCTCCGCGGTGAGGCGGGCGTGCTCGTCCAGGCAGCGCTGCGCCCACCGGCGGGTCCGCTCCAGGGCCTCCTCCTGGTAGCCGCGCGAGTTGTGCAGGGTGGTCAGCTCGTCGAACGCGAACATCACGTCCGCGCCCAGGTTGTGCTGGATCTGCAGGGAGCGCTCGGGCGTGAACCGGTGCCGGTCCCCGGTGAGGTGGGACTTGAACCAGACGCCGTCGTCGTCCACGTTGGCCAGGCGCTCCTTGCCGGGGGCGACGGCGTCGTCCGCGCCCTGGCCCTCGGGGGCGGCGGGGCCCTTCATGTCGATGACCTTCTTGAAGCCCGAGCCCAGGGACATCACCTGGAAGCCGCCCGAGTCCGTGAACGTGGGGCCGGGCCAGTTCATGAACGCGCCGAGGCCGCCGGCCTCGTCGAGGAGGTCGTCGCCGGGCTGCAGGTACAGGTGGTACGCGTTGGCCAGCAGGGCCTGCGCGCCAAGCTCCGCCATGGACTCCGGCAGCACGGCCTTCACCGTGGCCTGCGTGGCCACCGGGATGAATGCCGGGGTCTGGATCTCCCCGTGCGGGGTGCGCAGCACGCCGGTGCGGCCCAGCGCGATCCCGTCCGCGCCAGGGGCGTCCAGCCGCTCGCGGACCTCGAAGCCGAGGTGGTCCGGGTGGGCGGGGTCGGACGTGACGGCGGACGACGACGTCGGGCCGGCGGTGCCGGGTGCGGAGGTCTCAGGCATGGGGTCCAGGGTAGTGGGGACACCCGGGTGGCGGTCCCGCGGAAGAGCACGTACACGGCCTGGGTGGGCGGCTCCCCGGGCGGAGGGCATCTGCGGCAGGGTGCCGTGGACGGTCTCCGGCCGCACGCGGGCCTCAGCCGTAGATCGCGCGGAAGCGCTCCAGGATGCGCGGCGGGATCGGGGCCTCGCGGGCGCGGATCGCGGCGAACATGTCGTCGGCCTCGTGCGCCGCGAAGTAGCCGTGGTCCGCGTAGATCTCCAGGCGCTCCAGCAGCCCGGCCTGGTCGAGCTCCGGGTGGAACTGGGTGGCGTAGAGGTGCTCGCCCACCCGGAACATCTGCACGGGGCACGCCTGGCCGGTGGCGAGCAGCACGGCGCCCGGGGGCAGCTCCCGCACAGCCTCCTTGTGGCCCACGTACGCCGCGAACTCCGCAGGCATGCCCTCCAGCAGTGGGTCCCGGAGGCCCTCGGAGGTCAGCGCCACGTCGATCGGCCCGGGCAGCTCCCGGTAGGTGGTGTCCACGACGCCGCCGGCGGCCCGTCCCAGCGTGCCCACCCCGTAGCAGCAGCCCAGGAACGGGGTCTGCCGGGCGAGGACCAGCGCCATCAACCGGCCCAGCTCCGCCTCCACGGCCACCTGCAGGTCCGACTTCGACTCCTCCGGGTCCGAGCCCGTGAACGGGCTGCCCGGCAGGATCACGCCGGCCACGTCCGCGAGCTCCGCCTCCCAGTCCACCGCGCCGGCGTGGGCCTCGCCCTCGGCGTCCAGCACCCGCCGGTCGAGCCGCAGGACGCGCAGCGTGGCGTCGTCGTACCCGCCGAGGCGGCGCACCGACTCGGCCTCGGCGGCGGCCGCATCCTCCTCCGGGCGGGTCTGCACCAGCAGGAAGGGGCGCGGGGC